>JANXSI010000450.1 GCA_025352765.1 Devosia sp.
CTCGCGTGGACAGCGGCGTTGGCGGCGCTATAGTTCAGTCATGGCACAGGACACCCTCGGAAATGAAGTGAGCGGCGGCAACGATGCGACGCTGCGCGGCATCGACGATTTCGTCACCGGCTTCCTCGGCTACGAGACCAAAACCACCAACATCCTCGCCGCCGCCGATGCCGACCCGGATTCGGTTCTCGCCAACGTCTATGCCGGCTTCATCTGGATGTTCCTCGAGGCCACGACCGCCGAACAACACGCAACGGTCTACCTCGAGCGGGCCCGCGCTGCGGCCCTCCATGCCAACCCGCGCGAAGCATTGATGCTGCGCCAGCTCGACCGCTGGGTCGCCGGCGACATCCCGGCCGCCCTCGCGATCGGCAGCGAGATCGTCGACGCCAACCCGCGCGATCTGGCGTCGGTGAAACTCCATCAGTATTTCAGCTTTAATCGCGGCGATGCGGCCGCCATGCTGGCGATCGCCCAAAAGGCCGAGGCCGACAACATCGACAATCCGCACCTCCACGGCATGCTGGCCTTCGCGCACGAGCAGATGCACAAGCTCGGTGAAGCAGAACGTTCCGCTCGCCGGGCGCTGGAGATCAAGCACAAGGAACCGTGGGCGCAGCATGCGCTGGCTCACGTCATGCTCGGTCAGGGTCGGGTGAAGGAAGGCGTCGCCTTCCTCGCCGACGCGCAGAAGACCTGGACCGATCTCAATTCGTTCATGTACACGCACAACTGGTGGCACAAGGCGCTGTTCCACATCAGCCAGGGCGACAACGCCACCGTCTTCGACGCCTACGACAATCACGTCTGGGGGATCGAGCCGACCTATTCGCAGGATCAGGTCGGCGCCGTCTCGCTCCTCGCCCGCATGGAAATCGCCGGCCTCGATGTCGGCGACCGCTGGCAGCAGCTTGCCGAATATCTTCGCCCCCGCGCCCGCGACACCGTGCAGCCGTTCCTGACGCTGCAATATCTTTACGGCCTCGCCCGCGCCGATTTCGCCGAAGCCGAAACGCTGCTCCAGACTGTCGAGGAGAAGGCGAAGTCGTCCGACGCCTTCGATCGCCTCGTCTGGCACGACGTCGCCCTGCCCGCCGCCCGCGGCGTCTACGCCCATGCGCGGCACGACTGGGCCGGCGCAGTACAGAACCTGTCGATTGCCAATCCCCGCCTCAGCGAGATCGGCGGCAGCCACGCGCAGCGCGACCTGTTCGGCCAGATCCTGCTCGATGCCCATTTGAAACTCGGGAACTGGAAGATCGCCGAACAGATGCTCGAAATGCGCCGCACCTGGGACCCCGACGGCGTCCCGCTCAACCGCGCCCTGACCGACGTGCGAACCCGGCTGGCCGCCGCATGAAGCCCGGCCCGCTCAACCTCATCACCGACGTCCCCGGCATCCTCGTCGGCAATGCCGAGGACCACGCCATCAAGACCGGCACCACGGTGCTCGTCGGCGACAAGCCGTTCCGCGCCTCGGTCGATGTCATGGGCGGCTCGCCCGGTTCGCGCGAAACCGAACTGCTCGCCCCCGACAAGCTGGTCGACCAGGTCGACGCGATCGTTCTCTCGGGCGGCTCGGCCTTCGGCCTCGACGCCGCCTCGGGCGTCAGCGACGGCCTCCGCGCCATGGGCCGCGGCTTCGCGGTCGCCGACGTCACCATCCCCATCGTTCCCGCAGCCATCCTCTTCGACCTGCTCAACGGCGGCGACAAGGGCTGGGACGACAATCCCTACCGCGCCCTCGGTCGCAAGGCGCTGGGCAGCGCCGCCACCATGTTCAACATCGGCACGGCGGGCGCCGGCACCGGTGCGCTCACCGCCAATCTCAAGGGCGGCCTCGGCTCCGCCTCGCTGGTGCTGCGATCCGGCCACACCATCGGTGCACTCGTCGGCGCCAACGGCACCGGCATTGCAACCGCCGGCGAGCGCGCCAATTTCTGGGCCGCGCCCAACGAGATCGATGGCGAATTCGGCGGCCTCGGCACCTGGGCGCACCCGGTGCCGTTCCTCGAATCCGCCCTCACCAAGCGCGACTACGCCGAAAACCCCATCGCCAACACCACCATCGCCATCATTGCCACCGACGCCGATCTGACCAAGGCGCAGCTGAAGCGTCTCGCCGTCGCCGCACAGGACGGCATTGCCCGCGCCATCAGCCCGTCGCACGCGCTGGTCGACGGCGACATCGTCTTCGCCGTCTCGACCGGAGTGCGGCCGATCGAGGACCCAATCGTCGATGTCATGCATCTCGGACACGCGGCCGCGGTCTGCCTTGCCCGCGCCATCGCCCGCGCCGTCTATCTGGCAACACCCGCCGACCGCGACACGCTACCCACCTGGCGGCAGAAATACGGAACGCCGTCCTAGCTCTGCATCGCCCCGTGCAGCAGCATGTCGACGGCCCGCTCCATGGACCCCGCGAGCGTTACCGTCCCGCCATTGACGAAGTAGATTGCATCGGCGTTGTCGATAGTGTTGAGCCGGTGCGCGATGATGACCCGCGTCGTCGTCGCCGGCAGCTTCTTCAGGATCTCGTCCAGCAGCTGCTCGGTGACAGTGTCGATGTTCGCCGTCGCCTCGTCGAGGATCAGCAATTCCGGATTGCGCAGGGCAGCGCGAATGAAGGCAATGAGCTGCTTCTGCCCCAGGCTGATCGCATCGCCGCCCGAGCTTACAGGTGTTTCGAGCCCCTGCTCGAACCGCGCCAGGAGACCGGAGAGTCCCGCGTCCTCGAGCGTCTGGCGCAGCGCCTCGTCCGTCAGCCCGGCCAGCTTGGCGTTGCCATACAGGATATTGTCGCGCACCGTTCCGGTGAACAGGAACGGCTCCTGGAGGATGAAGCCGATCTTGTCGGCTCGCTCCTCGGGTGTGTAGGCGCGGATGTCCTTGCCGTCGAGCAACACCGTGCCGCCGCTGGGGTCGTAGAGCCGCGCCATCAATGACGCCGTCGTGGTCTTGCCGCCACCGGTCGGGCCGACCAGTGCGTAGGTCTTGCCACGCTCGAGCGAGAAGCTGACCGACTTGAGCACGTCCTCGCCGCCGGGATAGCGGAACGACACGTCGGCGAATTCCAGAACCGAGGTGGAACTCGTGGGCGCGGCAGGCACGATGGCCATGTCGGATTGGAGCGCCAGCACTTCCGAAATGCGATCGAGTCCAGCGAGCGCCAGTTGCAGCGACGACCAGATGCTGGCGAGCTGACGCAGCGGATTGTAGAAATTGTTGACGTAGAGCAGGAAGCCGATGAGCAGCCCCGCCGTCATGTCGCCGGTCGAAATCAGGTAGATCCCATAGGCGAGAACGATCAGCTGGCCGAAATTGTACGCCAGCCCATAGATCGGAATGAAGACGTTGCTGGCCACCCCCGCCTTCACCGACGCCGCGTAATTCGCCGTGTTCGCCTCGGCGAATTTCTGGCGGAAATAGTCGAGCCGGTTGAAGGCGACGATCACCTTGAAGTTGGCGAGGCTTTCCTGGATCTCGCCGCTGAGCCCGCCCAGCGTCTGGAGGCTCTTGAAGTTGGCCCGCTTCACCCAGCCGCCGATGAGTTGCGTCACGATCAGCACCAGTACCGCCGGGACCAGCGACGCGCTGCCCAATCGGATGTTGAGCACCAGCAACAGGATGCCCGCTCCCACGATCAGGAACGCGTTGCCCAGAAACTGCATGAGCGCCTGGGCGAAGAACTGGTTGAGCTTGTCGGTGTCGTTGTTGATGCGCGAGATCAGATCGCCCGACCGGTTCTGATTGAAGAATGCGACAGGCAGGTCCTGCAGCTTGTTGAAGATGGCGTTGCGCAGGTTGAAGAGGATGCGCCGGCCGACTCCGCCCATGGTCCGCGTCTGTGTGTAGCTCGAGACGAGTCCGACCACATAAACCGCGAGCAGGATGCCGCTCCACATGAACACCCCGCCATAGTCGCGCGTGGCAATATAAG
>JANXSI010000680.1 GCA_025352765.1 Devosia sp.
GATCTCGCCCAGCCAGTGAACATTGCGCGATTCATCGAAGCGCGAGACGAAGTTCTCGTAGCCCGAGATGATCACCATGACGACGAGGCTCGCGATCAGCGCGGCGTCGATCAGCCCCAGCATCTTGAGGATCGAATCGGAGTCGTCGAGCGAAAACAGGTGGGTGCTGAATTCCCAGAGCTTGTAACCGAAGGTGAGGGCGTAAAGGGCGAGCGCGATGCCGAGCCCGATGTAGAAAATGACAAGGAGCCAGCGGGAGGCGAGGACGATGCCCTCAATGAACAGTTCCAGACGCTTCATCGGTGCTCCTTTCCGGTTGGGAGGTGAGGGATAGCGGATTTTCGCGGCTGTCGCAAAACGGCTATGGGGTCGCAGGCGTGTAGGTCTTGCCGAGCCAGATCTCGAACGTCCAGATCCGGGCCCCGAAGCGGTCCGTGACGGCAACGTCTTCAAGCTTTTCTATCGACTGGAAGCGTGGGGCCGCTTCGCCGATCTTCGAGCCCTGGCCGCGGTCGGCAACGATGATGGCGTCGCGGCCGGCGTGTTTTGCAGCATCCCACCAATAATCGTTCTGCGAGTGCTGGGAGTTGAAGGCGGCGACGCCGCTGTCGTGCAGCTGGAAGCCGAGTTGAGCAGCGAAATTGTATCGCGACGCGGCAACGAAGGCTCCCGGGTGGGCGTCCTGCTGCGCCTTGACCCGGGCAGCGAGCTCCGGCCAGCCATAGCTCGCTGCCGCGCCGATATCGCGATAGCCGAGCAGGTTCATCGGGGTCAGCGTGTAGCTCATGGTCGCCGGGGTGACCAAAACGAGGCCGAGGGCGATGTGGATCCAGGCGACGTATTTCCCGAGCAGGCGGTAGACGATCGGGGCGAGCCCGGCATAGGCGACGATGTTCCAGTGAAAGAACACGTAGACGTAGGCGGCGATCCCGGCCCAAAGGAGCGTCGAGGTCAGATAGATCGCCGAGGAGAGGCCGATGGCGCGGCTGTCGTCGGGTGAGCGCGGCCTGAGGAAGGGCAGGCGGAAGAGGCTCAGGAACAGCACCGGCGACATCAGGATCGCCATGGTCGCGAGATAGTCGACGATCTGGCCGACGCGCGGTTTCGACCAGTTGACGGTCGGCCGATCGGCCAGATGGAACCGGAAGCTCGCGAGGCTCTCAGTGAGGTTCCAGTAGAACACCGGCGCCTGGATGGCGACCGCGAGCAGTCCGGCGAGCCAGAGATGCGGCGTCAGCAGCAGTCCGCGCAGCTTCGGGCGGGCGATGATCCACACCGCGTAAGCGAGGCCGAGGAAGACGCCGTTGTATTTGGTCAGCACGGCGAGGCCGAGCAGCACGGCGGCAAGATAGAGCTTCCGCCAGCCGCCGCGGCCGTCCTCGCGGTCGCTCGCAAAGCCATGAAAGAAGTAGGCCGAGGCGACAACGAAGAAGATCAGCAGGTGATCGTGGAAGGCGAAGGTCGACATCAGGAAGATGACGGGGATGGTGAGGTAGATCACCGCCGTGTGCCAGAACCAGCCCGACCGGTCGCCGGGCGAGAGTTTTTCCGACCAGAGCCAGAAGATCCACAGCGTGCCGCCGAGGCTGACCCAGGTCAGCAGGCGGACGCTGAGATTGCTCCAGCCGAAAATGGCGGCGACCAGACCCTGCAGCCAGCCATCGAGCGGCGGGTGGTCGAAATACGACCAGCTCAGATGCTGGCCCCACATCCAGTAATAGGCCTCGTCGCCCATCGGCGGGACCGACAGGTCGAACCAGAGCTTCAGGGCCAGCAGATAGACGAAGACAAGCTGCAGCAGGATGATGTTCCAGCGCGGCCCGGAATGGCTGATTGCGGCGGGACCGGTCATTTGACGAGATAGACCTGGTAGCGGGCGAGCGGCTCGCCGGCATAGTCGCGGGTGACCTTCCCAAGCGGCGTCGCGCCAGCCGGCCCCTTGCTGCCGGAGGGTCCGACGAGGAGATGCGGCGCGGCCCTGAGGGCCGGGTCCATCGGCGGCAAGTACTGGTAGCGGAACGGCTGGTTGGTCTGGAACACCGGCAGCGGATCGCCGGCGATGCGGGCGTAGTAGCCGAGCCAGCCATTGAGCGAATAGTCGGTGGTGTCGATCCAACTCGCGCCGTTGTCGCGGGCGAGGGCCGAGACCTTTTGCTCCAGATCATCCCAGCCATAGACGAAGTCGAGGGCCGCGACGCGCGGACCGAAGGGAATGGAGCGCGTGTCGACGGCGACGTAGGCGAAGAGCATCAGAGCGAGGCCAAGTGGTACCTGAAGCACGTAGAGCACGTCGAGCGGCCAGTGCCAGGCATTGCGCGGCCGCAGGGTGATGGCCGCCCAGGCGCCGATCAGCGCCAGTTGCGGGAAGAGGGGGGCAGTCCAGTTCGGGTTCACTCGGCCGAAGAGGGCATCGACAAGGAAATAGGCGGCCATCGGGGCGGCCGTCAGCACCGGGAGCGCCAGCGGCCTGGCTCGACGGGCGAAGAACAGCACGGCGCCCAGCACCATGAAGATGAAGAGTGGCGGCAGCAGCTGGATCGATTCCTCGACGAGGAAGCGGGTGAATTCGCCGAGCCCCAGCGCGTGTTCGCCCGACATGTTCGAGCGGCCGAGCTGGAAGCGGAACGAGTTCCAGTCGCGCTGCGAGTTGATCCAGACGACCGGCGCGAACATCAGCAGCGCCAGCGCACCGCCGGCCCAGACCTGCCAGAGCTTCAGCCAGCCGCGCCGTTCACGGCTGGTCAGCAGATAGAACAGCAGTCCGGCGCCAAGGAAGACGACGGTGTATTTCGACAGAAGACCAAACCCGGCGAAGGCGCCGGCGAGCAGCCACCAATTGGCGTTGCGGCTCTGCGCGAACTCCGCGACCGCCCACAGCGTCAGTACCCAGAACATGGTCGAGGGGCCATCGGGCGTTGCGACCGAGAAGGTGATGAGGACGCCGACAGTGACCGAATAGGCGATGGCGGCGGCCGCGCCGATGCGCCGATCGGCAAACAGCAGCTCGGCCATGCGGTAGAGCGCGGCACAGACGACGAGATTGGCGACAAGAAACAGGCTGCGGACGGCGAACTGGCTCTCGCCGAAGATGGCTCGGCCGAGCCAGATCATCCAGGCGACGAAGGGCGAGTGGTCGTAGTAGCCGAAGCTCGGGTGGAACGACCAGATGGCGTAGTAGGCCTCGTCGCCGATCAGCCCGAAGCGGGCGGCGAACAGCGCGCGCGGCAGCATCAGCGCCAGGACGATCAGCAGGCAGCCGAGTGGGGTTGCCCAGGCGGGCAGCGGGGCCGCGGGAGCGACCAGAGGACCGTGCGAGTGAGCTCGTCTGGTGCCTGTCATGGGCGCCAGTTCTCGCCGCGGTAGATGCGCCAGGTGAAGATCGGCCGGCCGAAGCGGCTGATCGTGAAGCGGTCGATCTCGGTGAACGAGGCGAAGTGCTGGCGAATGAAGGCGACTTCCTCGCGCTTGTCGTTTTCACCCGACAGCACGAGTGCCGACTTGCCGTCGTAGTCATGGGCGCCGACCCAGTAGGAAAATTGCGACCAGTTGGGCGAGAGGTCGGCAACATCCGTGCCGAGCGCGACGGCGAGCTGGGCGGTGACGGAATAGCCGGTGCTGGCGAAGAGATCTGCCGGCGCAGAAGCCTGGGCGGCGCGCATACGGGTCGCGATCTCGCTCCAGCCGAAATTGATGCCGCTGCCGGGGTCCTTGCCGCCATTGAATGCGGAGATGGGCAGGACCGCGAAGTTGACCACCATCAGGGTGGCGCAGACGAGGCCGAAGACAAGGTGCAGCCAAAGCACCACCCGCCGCCCGATACAGCCGGCGAGCAGCGGCATGACGCCGATCAGTCCGACGAGGCTCCAGTAGAAGTAGGCGTCGAGCACCAGCGAGACGGCGAGAAGTCCGAGGGTCGATGCCGCAAAGGTCAGAACCGCTACCGATCGCGTCGCGTCGGCGAACGCGCCGGCCGGACGGGCACGGATGAGGCGCAGCAGGGGCCAGAGCAGGATCGGGGACAGGATGGCGATGGTCAGCAGCAGGAAGCGCGCGGGATGCCACCAGTCGACGTGGCCGGCCTGGCCGTTCCAGCGACTGCCGAGATGGAAGCGGAACGAGGCAAAGCCCTCGGTGAGATTCCAGTAGAACACCGGGGCCTGGAGGCCGATCGCGAGGAGGGCAGCCAGCCACGGATGCGGCGTCAGCAGAAGCGGCCGCAGTTTGGGTCGGAGCAGGAAGGTCAGGGCAAAGCCGAAGCCGACGAAGATGCCGGTGTATTTGGTGAGTGTCGCGAGGCCCAGAAGGACCGCCGCGCTGTAGAGCCACCGGAGGGTGTTGGGTTCACCGGCCTCGTGGCGGACGGTGAACAGCGCAAAGCAGTGCATGGCGGCAAGGCTCAAGAGGATCAGCAGGTGGTCGTGATAGGCAATCAGCGTGAAGCCGAAGAACAGCGGCGAGGCGAGATAGAGCGCGGCAGCCGTCCAGAACCAGGTCTGCGGATCGGCCGGTGCGATGCGCTTCGACCAATCCCAGAAGATGGCCAGTACGCCGGCCAGTGTCAGCCACATCAGCGTACGGATGCCGAGAACGCCCGGCAGGACCGTGGTGATGGCGCGGATCAGCCAGGCGTGGAGCGGCGGATGGTCGAAATACGACCAGCTCAAGTGCTGGCTCCACAGGAAATAATAGGCTTCGTCGCCGAACAGGTCGGCGGTCAGATGGTAGTAGAGCCGCAGCGCCAGCAGCAGCGCTACGACGATCTGGAGGGGGGCAAGGCTTCGGGTCATGGACGCCAGTCCTCGCCGCGGAACAGCCGCCATTTGTAGAGGTCGCGCCCGAAGCGCATGATGGTGAAGCGGTCGACCTCGGTGAAGGTGCCGAAGTGTTCCTCTAGGAACGTCAGCACCGGGGAGTTGTCTTTCTCGTCGACGAGGATCAGCGCCGATTTGCCGGCGAGCGGGGCGTCCGCCGGCCAGTAGTCGTATTGCGAATGCTCCGGCGAGAGCTTGGCGGCATTCGAGATGCCAAGCGCAAAACCCAGTTGCGAGGTGGTCGAGTAGCGCGTGGCCGCGACAAGATCGGTCGGCGCCTTGGCCTCGGCGGCGCGCACGTGATCGGCGATCTCGCCCCAGCCGTAGTTGATCGACGAGCCCGGATCACGGATGCCCAAAAGGGGCCCGACCGGCGTCACGGCGAAATTGCAGACGATCAGCGCGGCGCAGAAGAGGCCGAAGGCATAGTGCCCGAGGCGCAGCCACCGGCCGGTGAAGCGGGTCAGCATCGGCATCAGGCCGACGAAGGCGACGATATTCCAGTAAAAATAGGCGCCCAGCGGGATCGAGATCACGAGGAACGTCAGGGTCGAGAGGACCAGGGTCGCGAGCGTCAGAGTGCGAGCGCCGTCCTCGAAGCCTGCGGCGAGCCGGGCGCGGATCAGTCGGACCACGGGCCAGATCAGGAACGGCGACCAGAGGATCACCGTCAGCAGCAGGAAATTGACCGGATTCATCCAATTGACCTGCCCGGCGTGCCCGCCCCAGCGGTCGTCGAGGTGATAGCGGAACGAGGCCATGCGCTGCGAGGCGTTCCACCAGATCACCGGCGCCTGCATGGCAAGCGCTAGAAGCGCCGCGAGCCAGGGATGGGGCGTGCGCAGCAACGGCCGAAGCCGCGGCCGAAGCACGAAAGTCGCCGCGAAGCCGAGGCCGACGAAGATGCCGTTGTATTTGCTGAGCATGGCGAGGCCGAGTGCGCCGGCTGCGAGATAAAGCCAGAGGATGGGCCGGGGAGCGCCGGTTTCGGCCCGGTCGACGAAAACCGCGAAGCAGTGCACGGCCAAAAGGCTCAGCGCGACCAGGAGGTGGTCGTTGTAGGCGATCATGGTCATGCCGAAGAACATCGGCGACGCGAGGTAGATGGCGGCGCTGCGCCAGAACCAAAGGGCTGGCTCGCCCGGCGCGAACCGCCGGGCCCAGGCGGCAAAGATCGCCAGAACGCCTGCGAGGGTCACCCAGGTCAGCAGCCGCGGACCGAACGGCACCCAGCCGGTCACCAGTGATACGACGTGCAGCAGCCAGGCATTGAGCGGCGGGTGGTCGAAATACGACCATCCCGGGTTCTGGCCCCACATCCAGTAGTAGGCCTCGTCGCCGAACAGGTCGGCCGTCAGGTCGAAATAGAGGCGGAGTGCGAGGAAAAGG
>JANXSI010000480.1 GCA_025352765.1 Devosia sp.
CGCGTCAGGGAGAAAAGCACATGATCGGCCCATTTGCCGTCGATCTGCAGATAGTTCTCGGCGTAGCCCTCTTCGGCAAATCCGTTCTTTTCAAGGACGCGGCGGCTGGCCATGTTGTGCGGCAAAAACGCCGCATGCAGGCGATGCAGCCCCAGCGTGTCGAAAAAGAACGGCAGGATCAGCCCGACGGCCTCGCTCATCAGCCCGCGGCCGGCGAACTGCTGACCCATCCAGTAGCCGAGGTTGGCATGCTGGGCGGCGCGGCGGCGAATGTTGGAGAGCGTGATGCCGCCGACCAGCACTTCGCCCTTGGGGGTCTTTTCGAACAGCAGAAACGAATAGTCGGTGCCCCTCAGCGCTTCGATCCGGTTTCGCCCCAGGCGCCCCGTGAAGGCGCGGCGGTTGAGGTCAGCCTCGGTCCAACGCGGCTCGAACGGCCGCAGGAACTCCCGGCTGGCGCCGCGCAGGGCGCGCCAGGCGGGATAGTCGGCGGCCCTCGGGGCTCGCAGGACCACGCGCGCCCCCTCGAGAACGGGCGTCGGGTCGCGCACGAACCAGTTGAGCATTGCCATGGGAGGCTAGCTCTTCAGGCGGGAGCTGATCGTCTCGTAGTCCGGCAGTTTGGCAACCGGACCGATGCCAGCGATCGACATCTTGCCCATGTCGAAGACCTGGCTGGCGACCTGCTTGACGCGATCGGCGGTGACGCGATTGATGCGGTCGACCGTCTCCTGCAGCGGAATGGTGCGGCCCCACAGGATCTGCTGGCGGGCGAGCTGGCCGGCGCGCGAGGACGGACTTTCGAGCGACATCAGGAGGCCGGCGCGGATCTGGTGACGGACACGCAGCACTTCCTCGTCGGTGATGGTCTCGGTCGCCTTGCGCAGTTCGTCGAGGACGACCGGCAAGAGGTCGTTGACCTCGTCCTCGCCGGTCGAGGCGGCGATGCCGAAGATGCCGCTGTCGGCGAATGCCCAGTGGAAGGCATAGACCGAATAGCAGAGGCCGCGCTTTTCCCGGACTTCCTGGAACAGCCGCGAGCTCATGCCGCCGCCGAGGATCGAGGCAAGAATCTGGGCGGCGTAGAAGCCGTCGGAATTGTAGGCCCGGCCCTCGAAGCCGAGGACGATATGGGCCTGCTCATGGTCCGAGACGAGACGCTGCTCGCCGCCGATATACTGGGCCTTCTGCGGCGCCGGTGCGCCGCCCGAGGGCAGCATGTGAAAGCGGTTGTTGGTGACGTCGACGAGCGCGTCATGATCGACGTTGCCGGCGGCGCAGACGACCATCTTGTCGCCCACGTAGTTGCGCTGCATGTACTGGCGGATGGTGTCGGGCGAAAAGCTCTTCACGGACTCGACGGTGCCCAGGATCGTGCGGCCGATCGGCTGGTCGGGATAGGCCGCCTGCTGGAACAGGTCGAAGACGTGATCGTCGGGATTGTCGCGGGCCGCGCCGATCTCCTGGACGATGACCTGCTGCTCGCGATCGAGTTCGGCCTGGTCGAACAGCGAGTTCTGCAGGATGTCCGACAGCATGTCGGCGGCGAGCGGCACGTCCTCCTTCAGGACGCGGGCGAAATAGCCGGTGTGTTCGACCGAGGTCGCGGCATTGAGGTCGCCGCCCACATCCTCGATCGCCTCAGCGATCTGCAGTGCATTGCGGGTCTTGGTGCCCTTGAAGGCCATGTGCTCGAGCACGTGCGAGACGCCGTGTTCCTCAAGGCTCTCACTGCGCGAGCCAGCCTTGACCCAGATGCCGAGGGAAGCGCTCTCGAGGTGCGGCATGTCGTCGGTGATGACGGTCATGCCGTTGTCGAGTGTTGTCGATCGCACGCTCAAATCTCAAGTCCTCCCGGCCCGTGACCGCGCGCGAATGTAGGATTCGACGGCGTCCGGGTCGTTGGCCAGGATGTCATAACGCTCCGGCCGTTCATAAAGATCAGACAACCACGCCGGCAGAGGCGGTTCAATGCCCGTGGCGGCCTCGACGGCGTCGGGAAACTTGGCCGGATGGGCGGTTGCGAGTGTCACGACCGGGGCCGATCCAAGCTCGAGCTTGCCAGCGACGCAAACGCCGACGGCGGTGTGCGGATCGAGCAGATAGCCGGTCGCGCGCAGCGTTTCAGCCATGGTGGCGGCGGTTTCGGCCTCGTCGGCGCGCCCGGCGGCAAAGCTCTCGCGGATGGCAGCCAGGGCTTCGGCCGGCACGGTGAACTGCCCCGACTGCTTGAGGCTGTTCATCAGCCGCTTGAGGGCGCCGGAATCGCGGCCCAGCGCCTCGAACAGCAGGCGCTCGAAATTGGACGAGACCTGGATATCCATCGACGGACTGATCGTCGGCACCACTGTGCCCGTCGCGTAGACGCCGGTTTCGAGCGTGCGGGCGAGGATGTCGTTGGAGTTGGTGGCGATCACCAGATTGGCGATCGGCAGGCCCATGCGCTTGGCGGCATAGCCGGCAAAGATGTCGCCGAAATTGCCGGTCGGGACGACGAAGCTGACCGGCCGCAGCGGCGCGCCGAGCGAAACGGCGGCGGTGAAGTAGTAGACGATCTGCGCGACGATCCGGCCCCAGTTGATCGAGTTGACGCCCGACAGGTGAACGTCGTCGCGGAAGCTGGTGGCAAACAGCGATTTCACGATCGCCTGGCAGTCGTCGAAGGTGCCGAGGATGGCGATGTTGTGAACGTTGGCATCGGCGACGCCGGTCATCTGCCGGCGCTGCACCTCCGACGTCCGGCCTTCGGGATGCAGGATGAAGATATCGGTGGTATCGCGGCCCTTGAAGGCTTCGATGGCGGCCGATCCGGTGTCGCCCGAAGTGGCGCCGACGATGGTGGCGCGACTGCCCCGCTGGGCGAGGATGTGATCCATGATGCGGGCGAGGAACTGCATCGCCACGTCCTTGAACGCCAGCGTCGGGCCATGGAACAGCTCGAGCAGGAAATGCCCCGGCGCGATCTCGACCAGTGGCGCGACCGACGGGTGGCGAAAGCTCGCATAGGCGGCGTCGAGAATGGATTTGAGCGTTGCGGCCGGGATCTCGTCGCCGACAAAGCGACTGATCACCGCGAAGGCGACATCGGCATAGGGTTTTCCGGCAAAGCTCGCGATCTCGTCGGGCGAGATCTGCGGCCAGCTTTCCGGCAAGTAGAGGCCCCCATCGCTGGCAAGGCCGGACAGCACCGCGTCGGAGAAGCCGAGTACCGGCGCCTCGCCACGGGTCGAGACGAACTGCATCAGTCGGATGCCCCATTCAAAAGTTGGCGCAACCTAGAGAAGCGGGGCCGCCGGGGCAAGCAAATCACGGCTGCGCCGATTCCGGGGGCGCGGCC
>JANXSI010000489.1 GCA_025352765.1 Devosia sp.
ACGCCGTTGTAGAACTTCGGCGTCAGGCTCAGCCCCTCGATCTGCAGGGTCCGACGGGCCACGGTCTTGGCCATGTCGCCGACCCGCTCGAGATCGCCGGCGACGTGGATCGCCGTGATGATGGCGCGCAGATCGACGACATGGCCGTCTCGATGATTGCGCGCCGCCAGCCGATGGCTGTCGACCTGCGGGCCATCATAACCGCGATCCACGTCGCTGGCGATCTCGAGCGGGTTGGCGACATGGCCAAGACCGTGGCCCGTCGGACCCTGCAGATCGAGGGGCTGAGCCTGACGCCGAAGTTCTACAACGGCGTCAAGCACATGTCCGACCTGATCTTGCGCCAGCTCAAGGCGGCGCTCGACGCGTACGCAAACCGCGACGGCACGGCGGCGGTAGAGGTCTGCAACTCGGACGAAGAGATCGACGCGCTCTACACCTCGTTGTTCCGCGAGCTTCTCACCTACATGATGGAAGACCCGCGCAACATCACGCAGTGTACCCATCTGCTGTTCTGTTCCAAGAGCCTCGAGCGCGTCGGCGATCACGCCACCAACATTGCCGAAGCAGCGTTCTATCTCGATACCGGCCGACAGATGTCGGAGGGCGCCGATGAGCTGCACCGGACCCAGATCAAGGAATAGGTCATCCCGATGACTGCTACCATTATGATCGTTGAGGACGAAGCCGATCTCAGCGAGCTGATGCGCTATAACCTCGAGGCCGAGGGATTTCGCATCGTATCGGCCGAGAGCGGCGACGAAGCGGTCGAGCGCATCCGGGACGGTGTTCCCGATCTTATCCTGCTCGACTGGATGCTGCCGGGCCTGAGCGGCATCGAGCTCTGCCGCCGCTGGCGCTCACGCGAGGAAACCGCCCGCACCCCCATCATCATGGTGACGGCGCGCGGCGAGGAAGAAGAGCGGGTCCGCGGTCTTGCGACCGGCGCCGACGACTACATCGTCAAGCCGTTCTCGATGCCCGAGATGGTGGCCCGCATCCAGGCGTTGCTGCGCCGCTCCAACCCGCAATCGGTCTCCAATGTTCTCAAGGCCGGAGATCTCGAACTCGATCGCCAGAGCCACCGTGTCCGTCGTGCCGGCCGCGACCTGCACCTGGGCCCGACCGAGTACCGCCTGCTCGAATATCTGATGCGGCATCCCGGCCGGGTCTACTCGCGCGAGCAACTGCTCGACGGCGTCTGGGGCAACGACGTCTATGTCGACGAGCGCACTGTCGACGTGCATGTTGGCCGGCTGCGCAAGGCCATCAATCGCGGCCGTGAGGCCGATCCGATCCGCACCGTGCGCGGCGCTGGGTATTCCTTCGACGAGCGTTTTGCAGCGGTGAACTGACGCCAGATGCGCTAAGGGTCGGGGTCACTTCAAGGATTGACCCCGATGCGTGATCACCCCGAGGTTCGTCAGCTCAACCAAAGCGACGCAGAGGCGTTTCGCGCCATCCGGCTGGCCGGACTGCAAGAGGCACCGACTGCGTTCGGATCGTCCTACGATGCCGAGCGTGTCCGGACGGTTGCCGACTTTGCCCAGACCATTTCGCGCAACTACATGGCCGGCGCCTTTGATGAGCAGCAGCTCGTGGGCGTGGCCGGCTTCTACCGGCTGAGCGGCGACAAGCTCGCGCACCGGGGAAATGTCTGGGGCCTTTTTGTTGACCCTGCCTGTCGCGGGCGCGGTGTAGCGCGTCTGGTGATGCTCAACATCATGGAGCATGCGCAAGCTCAGGTGGAACAGCTCCACCTCGCCGTGGTGGACGGCAACGCCCCGGCTCTCGCCCTGTATCGGCGCCTTGGCTTCGTCAGCTATGGCCTCGAGCCCCGCGCGCTGCGGGTGGGCGCGACCTATCATGACGAGCATCTGATGGTCTGGCGTACCGCCAAGGCCTGAAACGAAAAGGGCGCCGCAACGGCGCCCCTGCACATCTATGGCTAGTCCCGCCTAGCGCTTCTTCTTGTCGATCTGGTGGTACGCCCGGCGCGAGTGGAACTCGCAATAGGGCTTACCCTCTTCCGAGTGCTGGCCGCAGAAGTAGAAGTCGGGGGTCAGCGGATCGCCGATCGGCCACTTGCAGGTTTCTTCGCTCAGCTGCAGCAGCGTCAGGCGCTGCTCGACCGGGATGAACAGCTCCTGCACCTGCGGCGCGACATACACCTCGGTCTCGTATTCCTGCTCGATCTTGAGCGCCGTGGCGCCATGCATCGGCGCAGCCGGCATGCTGCGCGACTTCATCATGCTGGCAATGCCACCGCCCGAATTGCTGCGGCCAAGGCTCGAGGGAGCCGCCACGCGGCGCGTGCCGGAGCTCGGGCGCGGGGCCGTGCGGGCGCGGGGCGTCGAACTTGCCGGCTTGGCGCGCCCGCTGAGCTTCAGGCGATGAACCTTGCCGATAACGGCATTTCGGGTGACCCCGTCGCCGAGCACGCCGGCGATCTGGCTTGCGCTCAGACCCTCCAGCCAAAGTTTCTTCAGCAGCTCGACGCGTTCTTCGGTCCAGCCCATGTTGACTCTTCTCCTAGCCGCCTTCGGAGCGGACTCCTGCATCGCGCCGTCGCACAACGTGCGACTGGCCTAAACTCTACTCATCGTAGGTCGGAAGGGTCCGCCACACGAGATATCGTGCCCCAACGCCCTCACATTACACGGGCGGCGGAATCGGGATCAAGAGTCCGAACTGTTTTCACCGGGGAAAACCCGATCAAGCGGGTGGCGTTCCAAGTTCAGAGTCAAATCAGACACTTGAGGCCGAAAGTTGACTTTAACGGGCCTCAAAGGCATATCTCGGTGGCCCCAACGCGCGCCCGATGGCTGCGCGTTTTTGATTTCTGTGGGGCTTTTGCAACACTCAACCTATCGGAGAACACCATGTCTGCGCTGTACGGCACCTATGCCAGATCGCCACTCGCTTTTGAGCGGGGCGAGGGCGTGCGCCTGTTCAGCCAGGACGGAACCCGATACCTCGATTTCCACGCCGGCATCGCCGTGAACGCGCTCGGCCATGCCGACCCGCATCTGGTGGACACGCTGAAATCGGCTGCCGAAAAAGTCTGGCACACCTCCAACGTTTTCACCATTCCCGAGCAGGAGCGGCTGGGACAGCGGCTGGTCGACGCGACCTTTGCGGACGCCGTGTTCTTCACCAATTCGGGCGCCGAGGCGCTTGAATGCGCCATCAAGACGGCGCGGCACTATTTCTGGGCCAAGGGCGAGACCGACCGCTACGAGATCATCGCCTTCACCGGCTCCTTCCACGGCCGGACGCTCGGCACCATCGCGGCCGCCGGCAACCCCCACTATGTGGAGGGCTTCGGTCCGCCGCTCGAGGGCTTCGTCCACGTGGCCCCCGGCGACCTCGAGGCGGTCGATGCGGCGATCACCTCGCGCACCTGTGCGATCCTGATCGAGCCGGTGCAGGGCGAGGGCGGTGTGACCGCTATGACGCCGGAGTTCATGCGCGGCCTGCGCGCGCTGTGCGACAAGCATGGCATGCTGCTGGTACTCGACGAGGTGCAGTGCGGCTATGGCCGGACCGGTAAGTTCTTCGCCCACGAATGGTCGGGGATCGAGCCCGATGTCATGGCCGTCGCCAAAGGCATCGGCGGCGGTTTCCCGCTCGGCGCCTGCCTCGCCAAGGGCGAAGTCTCCAAGTCCATGGTGCCGGGCACGCACGGCTCGACCTATGGCGGCAATCCGCTCGCCTGCACCATCGGCAATGCCGTGCTCGATCGCATCCTCGAGCCGGGCTTCATCCCGCACGTCGACCAGATGGGCCAGAAGCTCGCCTGGCACCTGCAGCAATTGCAGCAGCGCTTCCCGCACTACATCGTCGAACTGCGCGGCAAGGGGCTGCTCGCCGGCATCAAGATCGCCGACAGCGTGCCGGTGCGCGATTTCGTCGCGCGGCTGCGTGACGACCACCAGATGCTGACCCAGGGGGCCGGCGAAAACGTCGTGCGCCTGCTGCCGCCGCTCATCATCACCGAGGCCGACATCGCCGAGGCCGCCGAAAAGATCGGCGATGCCTTTGCGGCGCTCGATGCCGAGACCGCCCACGAACACGTGACCGCGTGACGCCATGACCAGTCCCAAAACGGCGCCAAGACATTTTCTGACTCTCGAGGATTTCACCGAGGACCAGTTGCGCGGCATGCTCAGTGTCTCCAACACCCTCAAGGCGCGCCTCAAGGCGGGTGATCGTCCATCGCTCTTGCCCGACAAGATGCTGGCGATGATCTTCGAGAAGCAATCGACGCGCACCCGCGTCAGCTTCGACGTCGGCATGCGCCAGCTCGGCGGCGAGACCATGTTCCTCTCCGGCAACGACATGCAGCTCGCCCGCGAGGAGACGCTGCAGGACACCGCTCGGGTGATGAGCCGCTATGTCGATGCGATCATGATCCGCATCCTCGATCACGACGATCTGCTCGATCTCGCCGGCGCGTCCGACGTGCCGGTGATCAACGGGCTCACCCGCCGCACCCATCCCTGCCAGGTGATGGCCGACATCCAGACCTTCGAGGAGCACCGCGGCTCGATCAAGGGCGCCAAGATCGCCTGGGTGGGCGATGCCAACAACGTGCTCGCGAGCTGGGTGCACGCCAGCAAGCTGTTCGGTAACTCCTTCGCCATCGCCTGCCCGGACGAATACGGCCCCGACCAGGGCCTGCTCTCCGACATCAAGGAGGCGGGAGCCAACGTCACCCTCGGCGAGGACGCCGAAGTCGCGGTGAAAGACGCCGACCTCATCATTACCGATACCTGGGTGTCGATGGGCGACACCGACGTCTCCGATCGCCGCAAGACCTTGAAACCCTACCGCGTCGACACCAATTTGATGCGCTTGGCCGACAAGGACGCATTGTTCATGCACTGTCTGCCGGCTCATCGCGGTGACGAAGTGACCGACGAGGTCATAGACGGGCCGCAATCTGTGGTTTTCGATGAAGCCGAAAACCGCCTTCACGCACAAAAGGCGATCCTGTGCTGGTGTTTCGGG
>JANXSI010000506.1 GCA_025352765.1 Devosia sp.
GCGGCCTCGCGGATCGCTTCGCTGAGCGTCGGGTGGGCGGCGGTGGTGCGGGCCAAGTCTTCGGCCGAACCGCCGAACTCCATCAGCAGCGTCATCGCCTCGATCATTTCGGACGCCGCGTGGCCGATGATATGGGCGCCCAGGACCTGGTCGGTCTCGACATCGGCAAGGATCTTGACGAAGCCCTGGGTCGCCATCATCGCCTTGGCGCGGCCATTGGCGGTGAAGGGGAACTTGCCGACCTTATAGTCGATGCCGGCGGCCTTGAGTTCGTCCTCGGTCTTGCCGACCGAGGCGATCTCGGGGTTGGTGTAGACCACCCCTGGCATCGCCGCGTAGTTGACGTGTCCGGCCTGCCCGGCCAGCAGTTCGGCAATCGCGATGCCTTCGTCCTCGGCCTTATGCGCCAGCATCGGGCCGACGATGACGTCGCCGATGGCGTAGACGCCCTCGACGCTGGTCTTGTAGTGCGCATCGGTGCGGATCCGGCCGCGCTCATCGAGCGCCACGCCGGCGGCCTCAAGCCCGAGGCCCTGCGTAAACGGCTTCCGGCCGATTGCGACCAGCGCGATATCGGCGTCAAGGATCGCCATGTCGCCGCCGGCCGCCGGCTCGAGCCGGGCCGTGAGCGAGCCGTCGTCCTGCCGGTCGATCGACTTGACCTTGGTCGAGAGGCGGAACTCGATGCCTTGCTTCTGGAGGATCCGCTGGAACTGCCGGGCGACTTCGGAATCCATGCCGGGAAGGATCCGGTCGAGGAATTCGACCACCGTCACCTTGCTGCCGAGCCGAGCCCAGACCGAGCCGAGCTCGAGCCCTATGACGCCGGCGCCAATGACCAGCAGCCGCTCGGGCACTGCGCCCAGCGACAGAGCGCCGGTCGAGGTCACGATCTTTTCTTCGTCGATGTCGATCCCCGGCAGCGTCGCCGGCACCGATCCGGTGGCGATGACGATGTGCTTGGATTCGATGATCTGCGGCGCCCCGCCCTTGTCGGAGGCGATCGCAACCTTGCCCTTGCCGGCGAGGGAGCCCGTGCCCTGGAAGGTGGTGATCTTGTTCTTCTTGAACAGGAACGTGACGCCGTTGACGTTGGCGGCGACCGTCTCGTCCTTGTGCGCCATCATCTGCGCGAGGTTGAGCGTCGGCGCCGGAATGTCGATGCCGAGATGCGAAAAGCTGTGGCCAGCCTCTTCGAACATCTCGCTCGCAAACAGCAGCGCCTTGGACGGGATACAGCCGATGTTGAGGCAGGTGCCACCGAAGGTCGGCCACTTCTCGACCACAGCAACCTTCATGCCGAGCTGTGCGGCACGAATGGCGCCCACATAGCCGCCGGGGCCGGAGCCGATCACTGTCAGGTCGAATTGGTCCGCCATGCTGCGCCCCTCTTGCTCGATTTGCCTTATGTAGTCGCTACCGCGCGCCCTGACTAGAACAGCACGCCAAAGAACATCATGCCGAGCCCCGCCGTCGCCACGCACCAGACGAGGCTGCGGACATAGGGCACGCCGAAAAGATAGAGCGGCAGGTAGACGATCCGCCCCACGAACCAGACCACCGCGCCCCAGAACACCACCGGATCGCCCGGGTCGGCCAGATGCGCCACCAGCGACAGGATGATGAAGGCCGGCCAGGTCTCCATGAAATTGCCGAGCGCCCGCTCGGCCCGGCCGAGCGCCACGCTCTTGGGCGGCGCCTCGTCGCGCGCCGTAGCGGCGAACTTCACGCCGTACTCGATGCGATAGATGGTCGACTGCGCGCCGAGGTACAGCGCATAGACGGCAAGGCTCCAGAACAGGAGCGACAGTTCAATACTCACTAGATGGCTCTTCCGCCGCTGACGGTGATGGTGGTGCCGGTCGAATAGGCGGCTTCCGGCGACAGCAGCCAGAGAATGGCATACGCGACCTCGAGCGCCGTGCCGGCGCGCGGAATCGGCACCCCGGAGACGAGCTTGGCCACCCGGTCCGGATCGCCGGTCAAATCGTGGAATTCGGTATCGATGAGGCCGGGGCGCACCGAGTTCACCCGCACGCCTTCACCCGCGACTTCGAGTGCGAGGCCGATGGTAAAACTGTCGATGGCGCCCTTGGCGGCGGCGTAGTCGACGAACGTGCCGGGGCCGCCGAGTTTCGATGCCCCGGACGCGAGGTTGACGATCGCGCCGCCAGTCCCGCCGTGCCGGGTCGACATGCGCTTGACCGCCGCCGCGGCGCAGAGGAACGAGCCGGTGACGTTGACGGCAAGGACGCGGTTGATGCGCTCGGCCGTCATGTCCTCGACGCGCGAGGCGCGGTCGGTCATGCCGGCATTGTTGACGAGGCCGGTAACCTTGCCGAGCCGGTCGGCCGCCGCGAAGATGTGCTCGACATCCTCGCGCTGGCTGACATCGCCGCGCACCGCAATCGCCTCGCCGCCCTTGGCGAGAATCTGTGCGGTGACATGCTCGGCCGCCGCGACATTGCTGGCGTAGTTGACCACCACCGCAAAGCCGCGTTCGGCCGCGAGCAGCGACACCGCGGCACCGATGCCGCGGCTGCCGCCGGTGACCACAAGAACGCCGTTCTTTGCCATCTCGCCGGTCCTAGAGATCGAGGACCAGACGCTCCGGTGCCTCGAGGCTTTCCTTGACGCGGACGAGGAACGTCACTGCTTCCTTGCCGTCGACGATGCGGTGATCATAGCTCAGCGCCAGATACATCATCGGGCGGATGACGATCTGCCCGTTGACCACCACGGGGCGGTCCTGGATCTTGTGCATGCCCAGGATACCCGACTGCGGCGCATTAAGGATCGGCGTCGACATCAGGGAGCCGTAGACGCCGCCATTGGTGATGGTGAAGGTGCCGCCCTGCATGTCGGCCATGCCGAGCTGCCCGTCACGCGCCAGCTTGGCGAGACGGTTGATTTCCTTTTCGACCCCGGCGATCGAGAGCTTGTCCGCATCGCGCACCACCGGCACGACGAGGCCGCGATCGGTGCCGACCGCCACGCCCACATGCGCGTAGTTCTTGTAGATCAGCTCGTCGCCGTCGATCTCGGCATTGACGTTCGGGATCTCTTTGAGCGCATGCACCACGGCAAGCGTGAAAAAGCCCATGAAGCCGAGCTTCACGCCGTGCTTTTTCTCGAACAGCTCCTTGTACTGGGTGCGCAGGTTCATCACCGGCTGCATGTCCACCTCGTTGAAGGTGGTGAGCATGGCGGCGCTGTTCTGCGCATCCTTGAGGCGGCGCGCGATCGTCTGGCGGAGCCTCGTCATCTTGACGCGCTCTTCGCGCACCTCGTCGGCGGCGGCGACCGGCGGACGCGGCGCGGCCGGCGCAGCGGGGACAGCCGGGGCCGCAACCGGCGCAGGAGCGGCCGGCGCAGCGGGAGCGGCCGGCGCAACCTTGGGGGCCTCGACCACGGCCGGGCGGGTGATGGCGGCCGAGCCCGAAACGGCACTCGGGGCCTGCGGGACGGGAGCCGGCCGGCTCATCGCCGCCAGCACGTCGCCCTTGATGATCTGGCCGCGCTTGCCCGACCCGTTGAGGTCGTCGGCGGCGAGGTTGTTTTCGGTCATCAGCTTCTGTGCCGCCGGCGGGGGCGGCGGCGTTGCGCCGTTGACGGCGGGTGCCGGAGCGGCCGCGACAGCAGCGGGCGCCGGTGCCGGCTCGGCGACCTTGGCCGCGGGGGCAGCAGCAGGCGCCGAGGCGCCCTGACCAATGGCGCCGATCAGCGAGCCGACATTGACGGTATCGCCGGCGTTCGCCGAGATCGCCTCGAGGATGCCCGCAGCGGGAGCCGGCACCTCGATCGTCACCTTGTCGGTTTCGAGCTCGACCACAGGCTCATCGGCGGCGACGACGTCGCCCACCTTCTTGAACCACTGGCCGATCGTCGCCTCGGTGACGCTTTCGCCCAGCGCCGGGACCCGGATGTCGGTAGCCATCTAGAACATGCTCCTACTTTGCGAAGGCTTCTTCGAGGAATTGCTGCAATTGCGCCAGATGCGTGCGCATCAGGCCCGTGGCGGTCGAGGCGGACGCCGCCCGGCCGACATAGCGCGGCCGGTCGTTGGTGCGGCCCATCTGCTCGAGCACCCAGTCGACATAGGGCTGGACGAACGCCCAGGCGCCCATGTTCTTGGGCTCTTCCTGGCACCAGATGACTTCCGCGTTCTTGAAGCGGCTGAGTTCATCGAGCAGCGCCTTGGCCGGGAACGGATAGAGCTGTTCGAGGCGGAGCAGGTAGACGTCGTTGATGCCGCGCTTCTCGCGATCCTCGAGCAGGTCGTAGTAGACCTTGCCCGAGCAGAGCACGACGCGGCGGATCTGCTCGTCCGGGACCAGCTGGATCGTCGTCTTCTTGGGTCCGGGCGCTTCCGCGTCGTCCCAGAGCAGGCGGTGGAAGCAGCTCTCGGGGCCCATCTCGACCAGCGACGACACTGCCCGCTTGTGGCGGAGCAGCGACTTCGGCGTCATCAGGATCAGCGGCTTGCGGAAATCGCGCTTCACCTGGCGGCGGAGCACATGGAAGTAGTTTGCCGGCGTCGTGCAGTTGGCGACCTGCATGTTATCTTCGGCGCACAGCTGCAGATAGCGCTCGAGGCGCGCCGAGCTGTGCTCGGGGCCCTGCCCTTCATAGCCGTGCGGCAACAGCATCACGAGGCCCGACATGCGGAACCACTTGCGCTCGCCCGAGCTGATGAACTGGTCGACGACCACCTGCGCGCCGTTGGCGAAGTCGCCGAACTGGGCTTCCCACAGGGTCAGCGTGTTCGGCTCGGCCAGCGAATAGCCGTACTCAAAGCCCAGCACCGCCTCTTCCGAGAGCATCGAGTTGATGACCTCGTAGCGTTCCTGCTTGTCGGCGATGTGGTTGAGCGGCGTGAAGGTCTCGTCGGTCTCCTGATCGTACAGCACCGAGTGCCGCTGCGTGAACGTGCCACGCTCGGAATCCTGGCCGCTGAGGCGCACCGAATGACCTTCGGCCAACAGCGTGCCGAACGCCAGCGCTTCGCCGGTCGACCAGTCGATGCCCTCGCCGCTTTCGATCGCGGCAAGCCGGTTGTCGAGGAAGCGCTTCAGCGTCTTGTGGACGTTGAAATTGGCCGGGATCTTGGTGAGGTTGGTGCCGATGCGCGCCAATTCGTCCAGCGTTGCGCCGGTGTCGCCGCGGCGCGGACCATCGGCGTCGGCCTTCTTCAGATCCTTCCACTGGCCGTCGAGCCAGTCGGTCTTGTTGGGCTTGAAATCCTGTCCGGCTTCGAACTCGCCTTCGAGCTTTTGCCGCCAGTCGGCCTTGAGCTTGTCGATGTCCTCGGCGGTCACCAGACCCTCGGCCACCAGCCGCTCCGAATAGATCTCGAGGGTCGTCTTGTGGCCACGGATGCGCGAATACATCAGCGGCTGCGTGAAGCTTGGCTCGTCGCCTTCGTTGTGGCCGAAGCGGCGATAGCAGAACATGTCGACGACCACCGGCCGGCCGAAGCGCTGCCGGAATTCGGTCGCGACCTTGGCCACGTAAACCACGGCTTCGGGATCGTCGCCGTTCACGTGGAACACCGGCGCCTCGATCATCTTGGCGACGTCGGTCGGGTATGGCGAGGACCGCGAATTGATCGGCGAAGTGGTAAAGCCGATCTGGTTGTTGATGACGAAATGGATCGACCCGCCGGTGCGGTGACCCTTGAGGCCACTCAGCCCGAGGCACTCGGCGATCACGCCCTGCCCGGCAAACGCCGCATCGCCATGGATCAGGAGCGGCATCACCACCGAGCGGTCGGTCTGCTTGGTGTCGAAGATGAAGTGGCCATCGACCATGGCGCGCTGGTCCTGCTTGGCGCGCGCCTTGCCCAGGACCACCGGATCGACGATCTCGAGATGGCTGGGATTGGCGGTCAGCGACAGGTGGACCTGGTTGCCGTCGAACTCGCGGTCGGACGAGGCACCGAGGTGATACTTGACGTCACCCGAGCCTTCGACGTCCTCGGAGTAGTAGGCGCCGCCCTTGAACTCGTGGAACAGCGCACGGTGCGGCTTCATCATCACCTGGGTGAGGACGTTGAGCCGGCCGCGATGCGCCATGCCCAGCACGATGTCCTTCACGCCCAGCGCGCCGCCGCGCTTGATGATCTGCTCGAGCGCCGGGATCAGCGCTTCCGAGCCGTCGAGGCCGAAGCGCTTGGTGCCGGTGTACTTGACGTCGAGGAACTTCTCAAAACCCTCGGACTCGATGAGCTTGTTGAGGATCGCCTTCTTGCCTTGCGGCGTGAACTTGATCTCCTTGTCGGGCCCCTCCATCCGCTCCTGGACCCATTGCTTGGCCTCGGGATCGGAGATGTGCATGTACTCGACGCCGACGGTCGAGCAGTAGGTGCGCTTGAGGATCGTCAGCATCTCGTCGAGCGTCGCGAACTGCAGCCCGAGGACGTTGTCGATGAAGATCTTGCGGCCGTAATCGGCTTCGGTGAAGCCGTAGGTCGCCGGGTCGAGCTCGGGGGCCGGCTCGTCGGCCTTGAGCCGCAGCGGATCGAGATCGGCGTGCAGATGCCCGCGCATCCGGTAGGCCCGGATCATCATGATGGCGCGGATCGAGTCGCGCGTCGATTGCAGCACGTCGACGGGGCTCGGAGCCGGGGCGCCTTCGGCGGCCGCCTTCTTGCCCAGCGCCGCACCGGTCTTGACGACGATCTCGCCCCAATTGCCGTCGAGCGCCGAAACCAGATCGCCATTGGCGGTCTGCGGCCAGTCGGCGCGCTGCCAGGAGGGACCCTCGGCATTCGCCGCCACATCGGCGCGCGAGTCCTCGAGCCGGCCGAAATAACTGGCCCAGGTCGCATCGATGCTGTGGGGGTCCGCCGTGTAACGGGCGTAAAGGTCCTCGATGTAGGTGGCGTTGCCGCCGTAGAGGAAGGAGGAGAGCAAGAACTGTTCGTTCTTTTCCTGTCGGGTCATCTTGTCTGTAAGGCGGGGCCTTTTACCCCGTTTCCCTGTGTGCCGGCGGACCCTGAGCGGGGGCCGTTCCGCGCGTCGGCGGACTATGACGTCCTTAGATTAGCATGTTGCTAACGAATTGGGCATTCCCGACGCCGTCTGAAAGGCCCAATCCACTTCAAAAGCAGGTGTTGATCAGCCTTTCAGCACTTCGGCGAGCGTGACGCCGATCCTGGCAGGCGAACGCGACATCTTGATGCCGGCCGCTTCCATGGCGGCGATCTTGTCTTCAGCGCCGCCCTTACCGCCCGAAATTACGGCGCCAGCATGGCCCATGGTGCGTCCGGCGGGGGCCGTGAGCCCGGCGATGAACCCGGCCATCGGCTTCTTGCGGCCGCGCTTGGCCTCGTCGATCAGGAACTGCGCAGCTTCTTCCTCGGCCGCGCCGCCAATTTCGCCGATCATGATGATCGACTTGGTGGCTTCGTCCGCAAGGAACAGCTCGAGAATGTCGATGAACTCGGTGCCCTTGACCGGATCGCCGCCGATGCCGACGGCCGTGGTCTGGCCGAGCCCGGCAGTGGTGGTCTGGAACACCGCCTCATAGGTGAGCGTGCCCGAGCGCGACACGATGCCGACCGAGCCTTTCGAAAAGATCGAGCCCGGCATGATGCCGATCTTGCACTCTTCCGGCGTTAGCACGCCCGGGCAGTTCGGCCCGATAAGCCGCGATTTCGAGCCTTGCAGCCGGGCCTTGACCTTGACCATGTCGAGCACCGGCACACCCTCGGTGATGGCGACGATCAGCGGGATTTCCGCGTCGATCGCCTCAAGGATCGCATCGGCGGCGCCGGCCGGCGGCACGTAGATCACCGTCGCATTGGCGTTGGTCTTGGCCTTGCCCTCGGCGACCGAGGTAAAGATCGGCAGCGTCGTGCCGTCGACGCCCGAGGTCCAGGTTTCGCCGCCCTTTTTGGGGTGCGTGCCGCCCACCATCTTGGTGCCGTAATAGGCCAGGGCCTGTTCGGTGTGGAACGTCCCGGTCTTGCCGGTCAGCCCCTGCACCAGAACGCGCGTGTCTTTGTTGACGAGGATCGACATGAAAAACCTTAGTTCTTTGCGAGCGGAAGCAGGAGGTTGAATTCCATCTGCACCTGCCCATCGGTGCGGTTGGCGGCCAGAAGCGTCTTGTGGTCGGCCGATTCCCAGGCGCCGTAGGCATTGCCGTTGCCGCCATCGGTGACCGCGCCGGTAAAGCCCAGGGACGCGACGTCCTTGAAATCGATCAGGTTGTCGACGTCGCCGAAATCGACCCGGCAATAGCCGACGCGCTGCGTCGGGAACGTCTCGAGCGAGCTCCACACATCGACCGAGCCGAAGCCGGCCAGTTCCTGGTAGCCCGAATAGATCTCGACATAGGGACCGCTGTCGGTCGGATCGTCCGCGGTCCAGCCGGCGCTGGCCGCGTCGTCGCGCGCATTGGGGACGCCGCCAGCAACCTCCGTGCAGAGGTTAACGAACAGTTTCAGCGCGTCGACCGAGGCGAGCGGCGGGCCCGCGGGTGCCGACGGCTCGTCGCCGGCATCGGTCAGATTGTCGGCGGGCGTCGAGGTCCCGTCGTCGACCGAGAGCTGCATCCCCGACGAGCTCGACAGGGCCGAGGACTCCTCGGGGGCGAGCGACAGGGTGGCCTGGGCCATGGCGGGCGTTGCCAGCATCAGGGCAGAGAGCGAAAGCAGATGCGTCAGTTTCACGGCCGTCTACTCCTTCTGGGAGATCAGTGGTGTCGGCGCATCCGCTCGCATCACTTCTGGCCGCGGATCGCGGCGACGATCTTTTGCGCCGCGTCGTCGAGATCGTCGGCGGCGATCACGTTGAGCCCGGAATCGCGCAGGATCGCCTTGCCCTCCTTGACCCGCGTGCCCTCGAGCCGGACCACCAGCGGCACCTTGAGGCCGACATCGTTGACCGCGGCGATCACGCCCTCGGCGATGACGTCGCAGCGCATGATGCCGCCGAAGATGTTGACCAGGATGCCTTTGACCTGCGGGTCGGCAGTGATGATCTTGAACGCCGCGGTGACCTTTTCGCGGGAGGCGCCGCCGCCCACGTCGAGGAAGTTTGCCGGCTCTTCGCCGTAGAGCTTGATGATGTCCATGGTCGCCATGGCAAGGCCCGCGCCATTGACCATGCAGCCGATATTGCCGTCGAGCGCCACATAGGCGAGGTCGTATTTGGACGCCTCGATCTCCTTGGCGTCTTCTTCCGACGTGTCGCGCAGCTCGACGAGGTCCGGGTGCCGGAACAGGGCGTTGTTGTCAAAGCTCATCTTCGCATCGAGGAGCCTCAAATGCCCGTCCTTCATGACGATCAGCGGGTTGACCTCGAGCAGGCTCATGTCCTTTTCGACGAAGGCCTTATAGAGCGCAGGGAACACGCTCTTGGCGTCTTCCCTGGCGGCCCCGTCGAGTTTCAGCGCGGCCGAGATCTTCTCGGCATCGGCGGCGGTGACGCCGGTCGAGGGATCGATGTCGACCGTGATGATCCGCTCGGGCGTGTCATGAGCGACGGTTTCGATGTCCATGCCGCCCTCGGTCGAGACGACGAACGCGACGCGGCCGGCACTGCGATCGACGAGCAGCGAGCAGTAGAGCTCGCGGGCAATGTCGGCGCCGTCTTCGATATAGAGCCGGTTGACCTGCTTGCCGGCGGGGCCGGTCTGCTTGGTGACCAGCGTATTGCCCAGCATTTCCTTGGCGTTGACAACGACTTCGGCCGGGGTCTTGGAGAGCCGCACGCCGCCCTTGGCGTCGGGCCCGAGCTCGGTGAACTTGCCCTTGCCGCGGCCGCCCGCATGGATCTGCGACTTGACCACATAGAGCGGGCCCGGCAGCGACTTGGCGGCGGCTTCGGCTTCAGCAGCCGAAAAGATCGCGACGCCCGAGGCAACTGGCAGACCATAGGTCTTGAGCAGCGCCTTGGCCTGGTGTTCGTGGATATTCATTGAAGCTCACTCCAGCCCGTCAGGACGGCTCGTATCATGCCAGTTTCGGGGCGATCTTCTTGCACGCTTCGATGAGGGCGCCGACCGCTTCGACCGACTTCTCGAAGGCCTTCTGCTCGGCACCGGTGAGCGCGATCTCGACGACGCGCTCGGCGCCACCGGCCCCGATCACCACCGGGACGCCCACATAGGTGCCCTTGACGTCGTATTCGCCCTTGAGGAACACCGCCGCCGGCAGCACGCGCTTCTTGTCCTTGAGATAGCTCTCGGCCATCTCGACCGCCGACGTCGCCGGCGCATAGAAGGCCGACCCGGTCTTCAGGAGCCCGACGATCTCGGCGCCGCCGTCGCGGGTGCGCTGGATGATGGCGTCGAGCTTTTCCTTGCTGAGCCAGCCCATCTTGACGAGGTCGGGCAGCGGGATGCCGGCAATGGTCGAAAACCGCGGCATCGGCACCATGGTGTCGCCGTGGCCGCCGAGGACGAACGCGCTGACGTCCTCGACCGAAACATTGAGCTCTTCGGCGATGAAGTGACGGAAGCGGGCCGAATCGAGCACGCCGGCCATGCCGACGACCTTGCTCGAGGGCAGGCCCGAAAAGCGCTGCAGCGCCCAGACCATCGCATCGAGCGGGTTGGTGATGCAGATGACGAAGGCGTCGGGCGCATACTTGGCGATGCCCGCGCCCACCTGCTCCATCACCTTGAGGTTGATTTCGAGCAAATCGTCGCGGCTCATGCCGGGCTTGCGCGGCACACCCGCGGTGACGATGACGACGTCGGCGCCGGCAATGTCCTTGTACTCGGATGTGCCCTTGATCTTGGCGTTGAAGCCTTCGACCGGGGCCGACTGGCTGAGATCGAGGGCCTTGCCCTGCGGCACACCGTCGACGATGTCGAACAGGACGACATCGCCGAGTTCCTTCATCGCCACCAGATGCGCGAGCGTTCCGCCAATCTGCCCCGCACCGATCAGAGCGATCTTCTTGCGCGCCATAAGCCAAGTTCCCTGAAGCTGAGTGAAATCGCCGGTCTCATACCCCTCCGGCAAGGCGTTAACAAGTCAAGCTTTGGTCGAAGCTAACCGGCTTTGAGGGCGGCCTGGAGGTAGCTGGCCGACTGCATCTCGATGAGCCGCGAGGTCGTCCGCGCAAATTCCGCGGCGTTGCGCGACCCCTCGGCCAGCTGCTCAAGCGGCACCGCAAAGCTGGCGCTGAGTTTTATGCCACGGTCGTAGAGCGTATCGATGAGAAGAATGAAGCGCTTAGCGGCGCTCGGGTTGCTGCGGTCGAAGGCCGGGACGTGGTCGATCATCAGCGCCTCGTAGGCATGCGCCAGCCGCAGATAGTCGCGGGCGCCGAGCGGCGCTTCGCAGAGCGCCGCAAAGCCGAAGCGCGCGGCGCCCATCGCGGCGGCCGGCACCGCGATATCGCGTCCGAGCGAACGCAGTGTTTCCGGATGCGCGGCGACCCCACCCGTGAGCTTGCCCCAGAGCCGGTCCATGGCGGCGTCGACTTCGGGCCCCTTGCCGAAGCGATAGACCTCTTCGCCCTCGAACTTGAGCCGCCGGTAGTCGGTCGGCCCGTCGAGCGAGACGATCTCGACCTTGTCCTTGAGCCGCTCGATGAACGGCAGGAACAGCTGGCGGTTGAGCCCGTCGCGGTAGAGCGCGTCCGGCACGGTGTTGGAGGTGGTGACCAGCGTCACCCCGGCGGCGAACAGCTGTTCGAACAGCCGGCCCAGCAGCATGGCGTTGGTGATGTCGCTGACCTGGAACTCGTCGAGGCAGAGCAGCCGGGTTTCGGCGATGATCGGCGCGGTGACGGCGGCGATCGGATCGCCCTTGTGGCTCTTGCGGAAGACCGTGATCGCCTCGTGCACCTCGTCCATGAAGGCGTCGAAGTGCAGCCGCCGCTTGTGCTCGAGCGGCGCCGCCGCAAAGAACAGGTCCATCAGCATGGTCTTGCCGCGGCCGACGGCGCCCACCAGATAGGCGCCCTTGACCGGCTTGCGCCGGCCGAACAGACCGCGCCGGCCGAGTTCGTCGGCAATCCGGTCGAGCACCTGGGCGGCATCGGACTGCAGCGGATCGGCCGCGAACGCACCCCCCTCGACCATCCGGTCGAGCGCGAGCGAAACGGGAGAAAGCGGCGAAGACGACGACATCGCCACACGCCTTAGCGTGCAAAGGTCAATAATGTCATGTCTGGGCGGCGAAAAAACGCCGGGCGGCGGGCCTTAGCCCACCATCGAGATGCCCTGCCCGCCCGACAGCGTGCCGATGAAGCGGTTGCCGCTGAGGATCAGCGCCGCGATGATGTTGCCACCCTCGTCGAACAGCTGCACCTGGGAGCCGGCGAGCGTCCAGCTGGCGACGGCGCTGAGGCTGGTGAGCGTGCAGGCCGGGGCCGAGGCGCGATACCGGCCGCTGCCGGCCTTCTGCGTCTGCGTCAGGTTGAGCTGGCACTGGTCGGTGCCCGAGACCACGGACCACCGCCCGAGCAGCTTTTCGACCGTGAGGCCGCCCGTGAGGTCACGGCCGGAACTGTTGGGAAGCGCCCCGACGGCCGGCAACGTGGTGGTCGAGCCCGCCGTCAGCGACCCGGAAACGCCCGGCTGCGCGTCGAGGGCGGCGATCTGCTGCGGGTCGGTCGGGCCCTGCACTTCGCCGTTCGGGCCGATCGGCGGCAGCGCCGCGGTCGAGACGTTCCCGCTCTGCACCGGAGCGAGCTGCTCATCCTGCGTCTGCGCGGTCGCGGCGGTCATCCCCGACGAGGCGCATCCGGCCAGCGTGAGCGCGAGGAGGCTGAAGCCGGCAAGACCGACGAAACGGAGGCGCTGTGCGATCATTGTGAACTCCGGACCCATCCGGCGGATGTGGTGAATGATTGGTTGCGCATATAGCCCAATGCCGCCGCCCTCTCAACCGGGCGGGCCGCAATGGCTGTGGGGTGAGCATCTTGGTCCCGTAACATGGCCAAGTTGCGACCGCCGGC
>JANXSI010000509.1 GCA_025352765.1 Devosia sp.
CGTGCCGCTGGCGCATCCGCCCGGACATGCGCAGGTCGACTTCGGCGAGGCGGTCGCCATCATCGGCGGAGTGCGTCAGAAGATCCACTTCTTCTGCATGGACGTGCCGCAGTCGGATGCCTGCTTCGTGAAGGCGTATCCGGCGAGCTCGTCACAACCTGATCCGAAGTGCCGCAAAACATATGCAAAGGCCCCCGATTGGGGCCTTTGCATATCGTCACAGCCGGCGCCCTCACTGGCCTGGTTTTGCTCTGCCCCAATGGCCTAGAATCCGACCGGCGTTGACACGTGAGACCAGGCGGGCCGCCAACTAGCTAGGGAATTTTCAAAGCCCACTTTTGCGGAGAATTGCAGGACCGATGACAGCGGCGGACCAAGGAGGCCAGGTTCCCGGCCGTCAAGAGCCTCGACAGCTTCGACTTCCTCGCCCTGCCTTCACTCAACAAAAGTTTGGTGCTGGAGCTTGCCCGCCCCGAATACGTCACGCGCCGAGAGAACATCATCGCGGTCGGCAACTCGGGCACCGGCAGGAGCCACATCGCGCTCGGGCTTGGTCTCGCCGCGTGCCAGAAGGGTCTGTCGGTCGGCTTCATCACCCGCCGCGGCGCTGGTGCACGAGTTGATCGAGGCCGGCGACGAGAAGCGGCTGCTGCGTCTGCAGCGCCAGCTTGCCGGCTACAAGCTGCTGATCATCGATGAACTCGGCTATGTGCCGCTGTCCTAGACCGGCGCCGAGCTGTTGTTCGAAGTGTTCTCGCAGCGCTACGAGCGTGGCTCAACCATCGTCACATCGAACCTGCCGTTCGACGAATGGACCGGCGTGTTCGCCTCAGAGCGCCTCACCGGAGCCTTGCTCGACAGGCTGACCCATCACGTCCACATCCTTGAAATGAACGGCGACAGCTTCCGGCTCAAGCAGAGCAAGCAGCGAGCCCAGACCAACCCCGACAACACCCATCAGGCTTGACTGTCTCCCGCCAACGGGCCCCTTCACGACGCTCGAAAGGTTGTCGCCGCCTGATGCATTTTTACTCCGGCCCCCCGATGCATTTTTACTCCGGCGTCGACAGGCACCGGAGCGTTGCGGTGGCCCTCGTGATGAGGGATAGGGCGTGCCCCATTGCCGAGCAGGGGGTCCTCGACAAAGCCTGTACTATAAGCCACCCGGCAGGGCGCTTCTACGTGCCAGCTGATGGTGGCTGATCACTGCCCTTGCGGCCAATACCCGACTGTCGCGCACTGGGCGAGACGCCCGAGCGGAATTAGCTGATGCACAAACGGCTTATCGCTACCTTCCCCAAAAACGTGATCACCCTGCAGGAAGGTCTCCTCCGACTCGATGTCAATTTTAGGCGTGTACGCAATTTCATCAAGAACGGGCCAGCCAAGTGCCTTTTGCTCGGTCTGGTTGGGGTAGATCATTATCCCGTTCGCCTTAGCATATGGGATCAGCGACCAATATCGCTCGTTCGGGCTATCGTATTTTGTTATAAAATACCGGCTCAGATCACCGATTTTTTGCGCCAACTTTTTCGAAAGTGTGAGTGTCCCGATGACTTCTACATTTTTAGTTCTGGGAAAGTAGCGCTGGAACTGAAACGTCCCTCCAATTACTGAGCAATTTGACCCGGCTCCAGCCGCTAGCGTCGGCGGCATTGGTAGAACAGCCAACAATACTATCGCTACCACAGAAGTTTTGACCAATGAAGCCATCGCGAGCCCTCCCCGGAGACTGCAAGGTAACACCAGTTATTGATCCAAGCCAAGGCGGACCTCAGATTGCTTGATTGCATCAAATTCGCCTATGCGACTTACGAGAATTGGCGCCGCTCTGACGGTCACGCCCAAAGTATCGGAATCTCCTCCTGCCAGATCAATCGATCCGCTGTCAGATCAGCGGGTTGCCGGCCGACTAGAATAGCCTCGATCTCGGTCGGCGCCATGAAGGCAAGCGGCAGCACATGGCTGACATAACCCGCATCGAACCCGTCAGCCTCGGCGATATCGTTGACCGACTTCGTCGCTCCGGTCGATAGCCGTTCGAACCAGTCAAACGCTCGGGCGACAACGGTCACGAGTGTCGAGTTGACCGTACTGGCGGGGCCGGCTGAGTTCCCCCCCATCGTGATTTTCATCTGCCGCCCGCGACGCCGGAATGTCAGCGGGACGTCGATCCGAGTGTCGTCGATCGGCGGGTTGGACGCGGGGATACCAAGCGCTTTCCGCAGACCTGCCGTGTCGAGCACCAGTTCCACCGATTGGCTGGACACAACTATCCGCTTGAACAGCGATGCCAGGTGCTCTGAGGTCGGATCGGAGAGCTTGTCCGCGAGATCCCGACCACCGGAAATGATCTGCTGGACCTGCTGAGCTTCGACCTGGCCGATGGCAGCGAGCAGCCGCTGCTCGTCGGTTAGGAGGTCCGTTGTTGCGGCACGGACCGCCGCGTCGATCTCGCCTGCGGGGAGTCGCAGAGCGATGGCTCGGTTCGAGCCGGTGAACGCGGCAGTGGCTGTAGACGAGGTCGATGACCCGAGGAGTTCGGTAACGCTTTCGGCACGCGATGATCGGGACGAGGTGGCGTTACCGGTGATTTCCTCGACATAGTAGCCGTATCGACGTCCGGCCTTGATTGCGTGGCTTGGGATCATCCGATTGCCTGCCTCGGAGTACAGCAGACCCGCCAGCAGCGGCGTCAGTGTCGCTGCCCGTGACCGGCGCTTCCGCTCGCCCTGGGTGTTGCTCGCGAGCTTTGCCTGAACCTTGTCCCAGATCACTCGATCAATGATCGGATCGTGCTGGCCTGGGTGGGTGATATCCTTATGGGCGATCCGACCGATGTAGATCGGGTTGGAGAGAAGCTTGTAGAGATGGCCCCGGGTAAACGATCGGCTGCCGCTTGTCCGTCCCTTGGCCGAGGTCCGACCAGCCGTCCGAAGTCGCTCCCGATCAAGCCGCTCGAGCAGGGCAGGGACCTGCCCCTCCTCAAGATAATGCCCAAACACTTTCCGGACGATCGCGGCGTCGGCCTCGTTGATGACAAGGCGTCGATCCTTGACATCATAGCCCATGGGGATGGGACCACCCATCCACATGCCCTTCTTCTTGGAGGCCGCGATCTTGTCACGGATACGCTCTCCGGTGATCTCGCGCTCGAACTGGGCGAAGGACAACAGCACGTTGAGCATCAGCCGACCCATCGAGGTCGTGGTGTTGAACTGCTGGGTTACCGACACGAACGACACGCCGTGCTTGTCGAAGGTTTCGGCAAGGCGCGCAAAGTCAGTCAGCGAGCGGGTGAGGCGGTCGATCTTGTAGATGACGATGATATCGACCTGACCCTCGCGGATCATGGCCATGAGTTTGCCGAGGGCAGGTCGCTCCATATTGCCCCCGGAGAACCCGCCATCGTCAAACCTGTCGGGGATCAGCTTCCAGCCCTCGTGCGACTGCGACCGGACATAGGCCTCACATGCTTCTCTCTGCGCCTCGAGCGAGTTAAAATCCTGCTCGAGCCCCTCCTCGGAGGATTTTCGGG
>JANXSI010000515.1 GCA_025352765.1 Devosia sp.
TATATGCAGTGTGACGCCGCTGTGAAGCGCAAAAAGGCAAGCGGCTCTAGGCCTTGGGAGCGAGCGCCAGCGCCAGGAAATCAGTCGCGAACTGCAGCCCGTCGGCTGCGATGCCATGGCCGATGCCGGGCGAAATGTGGAACCGCACCTCGAACCCGGCGTCCGCCAGAATCTGCGCCGATTCGCGGCTGAGATCGGGGTCGACGACCTGGTCCGCCTCGCCGTGGATCAGCGCCACCGGCGGCTTAGCGAACCGTCCCTCGAGGAACCCCTCGGCGGGGATCAGCGCGCCGGAAAACGCGACGATGGCGCGCAGCTTCTGGTCGAGCGAGGTGCCCACGTGGAGCGCCATCATCGCCCCCTGGCTGAAGCCGCAAAGGATCGTGTCGGCGGCGGTGAGACCGGTCTGCGCCCAGAGGTCCATGAGGAAACTGACGAGCACCGGACGAGCGCTCGCCGCGCCCTCGACGCGGCCGGCGATCGGGGCGCCGCTGAGCGGAAACCACTGGTAACCGCCGGCGCTGCGCTCGCAGGGATCAGGCGCATTGGGGGAAACGAAAAGCATATCGGGCCAGAGTTCACCCCATTCGCGGCCGAGCCCGATGAGATCGGCGCCATCGGCGCCATAGCCGTGCAGCAGGACCATGACCTGCCTGGGCAGACCGCCCGAACGCGGCGGCAGCAGCGGCCCCGAAAGTTTGACGATCACAGGGCGATGCCTCCAGCCTTGCGCAACACGACTGCGTAATACTTCCAGAACAGCAGCGCCGCAGCGTGCCGGTACGGCGACCACGGCTTGGCAATTTCGATCAACTGCTTGGCCGTTGGTGCGGTTTCCATCTCCAACGCATGGCCCACTGCCTTCTGCAAGGCAAGGTCGCCCGCCGGGAAAATGTCGGGGTGACCCGAGCAGAACATCAGGTAGATCTCGGCCGTCCATGGGCCGATCCCCTTGTGGGCTGTGAGATACGCTGCGGCGTCCTCGGGCGGCAGAGTTTCGACCAGATCGAAATCGAGCTCACCGCCGACGACGGCCTCGGCGATCACCCGGACGGTCCGGTACTTGCCGGCCGAAAAGCCGACGCCGCGGATCGTCGCCTCGTCGAGCGTCAGGTAGGTCGAAGGGTCGAGCGCGCCCGGGAGCGCGGCGAAGCGACCCCAGATGGCCCGGGCGCTGGCCACCGAAAGTTGCTGGCCGCAGATGATGCGGGTGAGGCCGGAAAAGCCACCGGGCGTCAGCCGAATCTCGAACGCCCCGGCCCGCTTGGCGATCGGTCGCAGCCGCGGGTCGAGCTGCAGCAGCGCGCGCATGTGGCGCTGCAGGGCGGCCGTTGACGTCAGCCGGTCGGTGAGCAAGGATTTGGCCATCTCAGAGGGGCAAATGCCCAAATCCGTTCTTCGTTTCGCGCCCAGCCCCAATGGCCATCTGCATCTCGGCCACGCCTATTCCGCTCTGTTCACGGACGCCTGGGCGAAACGGCTCGGCGGCACCATGCTGCTGCGTCTGGAAGACACGGACCCCTCGCGCTGTAAACCCGAATTTGCCGAGGCGATCCTCGAGGACCTGCGCTGGCTCGGCCTCGACTGGCCCGATCCGGTGATGGTGCAGTCGACGCGCTTTGCCGTCTACGCGGCGCATGCCGACCGGTTGCGCGAACTGGGGCTGCTCTATCCGTGCTTCTGCTCGCGCAGCGAAGTCGGGGCGGATGCGGTCGGCGCCGACCCCGACGGCGCCCCGCTCTATGGCGGGACCTGCCGGCATCTGTCGCCCGAGATCGTCGCCGAACGGCTCGAGCGCGGCGACCCGGTGCAATACCGGCTTGATAGCGGCAAGGCGATCGGCCTCGCGGGACCGCTGACCTTCACCCTCGCCCAGCCGACGCCGCTCGACCGTCCGCAGATCCGCTACGCGCGGCCAGAGGTCTGGGGCGACGTGGTGATCCAGCGCAAGGGGACGCCCACGAGTTACCATCTGAGCGTCGTCGTCGATGACGCGGCGCAGGGCATCACCCATGTGACCCGCGGCCGCGACATGGAGCCATCGACCGAAATTCACGTGCTGCTGCAGATGCTGCTGAACCTGCCGCAGCCGCTCTACACCTTCCACAA
>JANXSI010000552.1 GCA_025352765.1 Devosia sp.
AGGTTCTGGTCGCATCGAAGTGGCCCGAGAAGGACCCGGACCTCGCCGGCAAGCGTGTCGCCGTGGTGGGAACCGGCTCGACCGGAATCCAGATCATCACCGAACTTGCCCCCAAGGTCGGCCACCTCCATGTGCTTCAGCGCACGGCGCAGTGGGTGGTCCCCCTCGGCATCGGCCCGTTCCCGCAGGAGGCTCGCGACCGCATCAAGCTCAATCCAATCGGCTTCCGGGACTGGGCACTGAACACCGGGACCGTTTTCGGTTTCGTCGAAAGCACCACCTCCGCCCTTGCCGTGTCTCCCGAGGAGCGGCGGAAACGCTACGAGGCCGCCTGGAAGAAGGGCAATGGCTTTAGTTTCATGCTCGAGACCTTCTCGGACATCACGGTGTCGCCGGAATCGAACAAGACGGCGACCGATTTCATCAAGTCCAAGCTCGACGCGGCGGTGAAGGATCCCAAGATCGCGGCCATGCTGACGCCGACCGACTATTATGCGCGGCGTCCGCTGGCAGCGGACGGATACTACGAGGTTTACAACCGGCCCAATGTCACCCTTCACGACGTCAAAGCCAATCCGATCGAGCGCTATACCGAAAACGGCCTGATCGTCGGCGGCAAGGAAATTCCGCTCGACGTCGTGATCATGGCGACGGGCTTTGACGCGGTGACCGGCAATTACCTTAAGATCGAGACCATCGGGCGGAACGGCGCGAACCTCGCCCAGCAGTGGACAGAGGGCCCGCGCACCTTTGGCGGCATGACCATCGCCGGCTTTCCGAACTTCTTCATGGTGTTCGGGCCGTTCAGTCCGTTCACCAGCCAGCCGCTGGTCCACGAGTGGCAGGTCAACTACTTCACTGACCTGATCGAAGCGGCAGAAAAGACCCATGGGATCGTCGATACGGAAGTGACCGCCCAGGACAAGTGGGTGCAGATCTGCCAGGAGGGCCTGGCCGGCACGCTGTTCCAAGTCACGGACAGTTGGATCAACGGCGCCAATATCCCCGGAAAGCCCCGCACGTCGATGTGGTTCATGGGCGGCATGGCGAACTACATGGTCGAAATGAACAAGATCCGCGATGACAATTATCGCGGCTTCAAGGTCGGCTGATCCTCCCCGGCCCTCCTGCGGCAACCGGACGAAGCGGGTCCGGTTGCCGCTTTTCATCAGCACTATGCCAGCGCGGTGGGAAATGCCGTTGGCTGAGCGCAACGAGGGGATTTGATCGTGACGGAGTATTGCGCCGTTGTGACCGGAGGTGGCCGCAATATCGGTCAGGCCATCGCTCTCAGGCTGCAGCAGGATGGCTACCGGGTCATCGTGCTCGACATCGTCGTCCCGGAAGTCGATAGCCTCAGGGCCGGCGCGCGGCTTGTCGATCTCGGTGACCGCACGGCCACCGAAGCGGTTGTCGCAGACATCGCAGCCAGCCTGCCGGTGCGTTGCCTCGTCAACAATGTCGGGATTGTCGCTCCGGCCAATTTCGATGAGGTCAACGTCGACGATTTCGACCGACTGATGCACCTCAATGTTCGCACCGCTCTGATCTGCGCCAAGGCATTGGTCCCCACGATGCGTTCAGTCGGCGGCGGCCGGATCATTTTCAACACCAGCCGCGTCGTCCTCGGCAAGGAAGCCCGGACACTCTACAGCGCCACGAAGGGCGCCCTGCAGAGCATGGCACGAACCTGGGCGCTTGAGCTGGGCAAGGACGGAATCACCGTCAATTGTGTGGCGCCCGGCCCGATCGCTACGACTGCCTTCTGGAAGAACAACCCGCCCGATGCCGACTACACCAAGTCGCTGATCGCTGGCATTCCTGTCCAGCGGATCGGGACGCCAGAGGACGTTGCCAACGCCGTCAGCTTCTTTGCGGACGACAAGAGCGGCTTTGTCACGGGCCAGACCCTGTTTGTCTGCGGCGGGGTGACAGTTGGTTGAGCCGCGGCAACGATCATCTTCTGGCGAGGCATTAACTCGTTGTAATATGATATGATTGGCTGTTGGTATTAACTCGCGTGAGTTCAGCGTTTACGGTATCCGTTGGCTGTTTGATTTGGAGACAGGAATGGCCGGAAAAGGGACGATCGAGAGAACCGCAGCCCCACTGAGGCAGCAGGTCGTCAAGAGCATCCGAGAGGACATCCTCAACGGTGCGCTGGTGGCGGGCCAGCGCCTCGTCGAGAACACCTTGTGCGAAACGCTGGGCGTGTCGCGCACGGTGGTCCGGGAAGCCTTGCGCCAACTCGAATCCGAGCACCTGATCAGTGTGGTGCCAAATTCGGGGCCCATTGTGACAGTGCTCACGGAACAGGAGATCCGGTCCATCTATGTCGTGCGGGCCTCGCTTGAGGGCCTTGCCGGGAAGCTGTTCGCAGAGGTCGCATCAAATGCAGCATGCCGTGGCCTGCTCGAGTTGCAGGAGCGGCTCGATCCCGAATATCGAAAGGGCGATGTCGACAGCCGCGAGACCTTCAAGGCCGAGTTCTATCGCCAGCTGCTGACTGGCGCCAATAACGCCATTCTAACAGAGGCGCTGCGCAGTATTCACGCCCGGATCGCGATCTTCCGCCGGTTTGCTTTTGTGGATGAGGCGCGGGTCGAGCCATCGATCCGCGAACTGGAGTCGATCATTGATGCGGCGGCCAAGCACCGCGATCCAAATGCAGCGCTCGCGGCGTGTGAGCATCACATCCTGGTGGCCGGCGATCTGGCCGTGTTTGAGTATGCCAAGCGCAACCGCGAGCTGGCTACGGCGAGCTGATCGGTTGGCCCTCCCGTCACCATGAGGCATAAGCTCCCCGGGGTAGCGCCGAAGCTCAATTGTCTACAGCCTCGGCGTGACGGGCTCGGGGAAGAACCGATAGGTGCCATCGCTCTCGCGCACCAGGTCGCCCAGACCCGGATAGGGGAAGTGGTAGCCGTGGAAGCGAATACCCTCGTCGACGGCGCGGCGGAAGATCGTCGCCTTGGCGGTCGCGCCCTGCTCAGGGTCGCTGTCGTAGTCCATGTGGAAGTACCACTCGGGATGGACCGGATCGTAGATCTGGTGATGGGCGACATCGCCAGTAAACATCACCTTGTGGCCGTCGCTCTCAAAGATGAAGGCGGTCATGCCGCGCGCGTGGCCGGCAACCGATGCAGTCGTCACGCCGGGCAGGATCTGGTCACCGGCGCGGAACAGCTGGAGTCGGTCGCGGTAGGGCGCGACGGCCTTCAAAGTGCCCTCCGTCCAAGGCTTGCGGAAGTCGTTGCGCGTCAGGTTGACCTCGTCCGTCCATTCCTGCCAGTCAGCATCACAGACATGCAGGCGCGCCTTGGGGTAGATCGGCGAGCCATCCGGGTGCACCAGGCCGAATGAATGGTCCGGATGCAGATGCGTCATCAGGATATCGTCGATCTGATCGGTGGCGATCCCAGCTGCCGCCAGGTTCTCCGTGAGTCGCCCCATCTTGTCGCCGAACATGGTCGACCACTTGCCCATACCGGTGTCGATGAGCACGAGCCGTTCGCCCATGTTGACGACGACTGGATTGAGATCCATCGGGATGTGATCGACCGGAAGCCTGTAGAGCGCCTTGAGACGAGCCATCTCCTCGGGCGCTGCATTGGGATAGATCCCTTCATAGGAATGATGGATATAGCCATCCCAGGCCACCGTGCATTCGAATGAACCGAGACGGAACCGATACCATCCCGCATTCTGCGTTCCTTGCTTGGGTGCACTCACCGCTTCGCCTCCTCCAAAACACTCTTCCCCTGGGCCGGTCACCGAAGGTGCGGATTTGAGCGTCCGCTTTCCGTTGTCGGTGCTCAGCTCTGCCCTAAATCAGGGATCGACCCACCACGACAGATCTCCGTCATAGCCGCGTTGAAGGAGCCCAAGCACGTTGCTCTCGGTCATTTCTCGCGGATTGTTCACCGTGAGGCGCGTGGCCTTCATTGCACCCGCGGCAACAGTTGCAAAATGCTTCGGCTCGAGCCCCAGAGCCTTGAGGTCAAGCGGCGCGCCGCTTGCGCGCAACAGAGCCTCGATGCGTTCAATGGCGGCGCGGGCATTGTCCTGTTCGGACCTAGCGGCCTGCGCGACACCGAGGGCCGCCCCGATCTCGGCGAATTCCTTCTGCCGCACTGGGAGGTTGAAGCGCATCACGTAGGGCAACAGTGCGCCAACACCAAATCCGTGTGGGGCATGGCAGACGCCGGCGATGGGGCCCTGTATTGCATGGGCCGCAGCAGTGCCGGTCGTATTGATCGCCATTCCGGCGCAATAGGCCGCAAACATCATGTCGGAGCGGGCCTGCAGGTCGGAGGGATTGCGAACAACCCCTTCGAGCGCCGTGTTCACAAGCCGAAGGCCTTCGCGAACGAACATATCTGTAATACGGTTCTTGCCGACATAGAACCTCTTTGACATCTCGTCGACGGGCAGATTTTTGAACCTAGCGGTGTAACTCTCAACCAGGTGGGACAGAGCATCGGCCGCGGTGGCGGCCGTCAATCCCGGCGGGCAGGTGATCGTCAGTTCAGGATCGATGATGGCGGCCACTGGCTCAAGATGAGGGCTGGCGACGCCCATCTTCATGCCGGAGACGTCATCGAAGACCACCGCCACGGCGGTTACCTCGGCGCCGGTGCCACCGGTCGTGGGCACAGCGATAACCGGCAGGCCTGGGCCGGGCACCTTGTGTTCGCCGAAATAGTCCCGCACCTCGCCCTGGTTGGCCAGGACGGCGGACACAACCTTGGCGAGGTCGAGACATGAGCCGCCACCGATCCCGATGACGGCCTCTGGAGCTGGAAATTCCCGGCAGACGACGGCCACCACATCAAGGATGTTCTGTCGCGGTAGATCCGGCAGGGCCCTGTCGTAGATGTGAAGGGTCAACGACTGGGCCCGAAGGTCGTCCATCATGGCGGCGAACTCGGCACTGCGAGCCATACGTTCGTCGGTGACGACAAGCACGCGCTTCGCCAGCCCGCGCGCCACTGCGCCGAGCTGGTGGCGCTGCCCGGGTCCGAAGAGAACGGTCTTCGGCTGCCGAACGAGGCCGAGGCCCAGCAGATCGCCTTCAGTGTGCAAAAGGCCCTCCTACCTCATCGACCGTAACGGCAAGATATTTGGGCTCCATGAACTCGTAGATCCCGTGCTGGCCGGCTTCGCGGCCCAGCCCCGAAGCCTTGGTGCCGCCAAAGGGTGCCCCGGGATCCGCCATAATGCCCCGATTGATTCCCACCATGCCGAATTCGAGCTGCTCGCCAATGGAGAATGCACGCGAGAGGTCCTTGGTGAACAGGTAGGACGCCAATCCAAAGGTGCTGTCGTTCGCGAACTGAAGCGCCTCCTCCAGAGTGTCGACGGCAAAGATGGTCGCAATCGGAGCAAAGAGTTCGTTGGAGCACATGATGGGGTTCGGGCTGTCAAAGCGCACCACGGTGGGCTCGTAGAAAAAGCCCGGCCCCTCGATCGTATGTCCGCCCGTCAGCACTTCTCCTCCGGCCGCGACGAGATCGGCGATCGTGGCGGCGAGCCGTGACCGCTGCTTTTCGGAGATCATAGGTCCGACATCGACATCGGCAAGGCCGTTGCCAACCCGCAGCGCCTTGGTCTTCTGAAGAAACTTCTCGGTGAACTGCCGTTCAACGGAGCGGTGGACAATTATGCGGTTGGCAGCCACGCAGGCCTGGCCGGCATTTCTGAACTTGCAGATGATCGCGTGTTCGACAGCTCGATCGACGTCGGCGTCGTCGAGGACGATGAAGGGGCCATCCCCGCCAAGCTCAAGCGAACTGGAGACCACGTTGGCCGCGCCGCGGGCCAGCAGCAGCGAGCCAACTCTCGTCGACCCCGTGAAGCTGACCTTGCGCAGACGAAAGTCTCCGAGCAGCAAATCCGCCACAGCTGACGAGTCCGTCGTGTGTAGCAAATTGACTACACCCGTCGGGAAGCCGGCATCCTGTAGCGTCTTCACGAACAATGCCCCGGTAAGCGGCGTTTCCTGCGCGGACTTGACGATAGTCGTGCATCCGGCAGCCAGCGCGGCGCCCCCTTTGCGCACAATCATCAGCAACGGAAAGTTCCAGGGCGTGATCAGCAGCGTAGGACCGATCGGCTGGTGCGTGACAAGCACCCGATAGCCGCCGTGAGACCCATGGGCATACGTGCCATGGATGTGAGCTGTCTGCTCGGCGAACCACAGGAAGAAGTCTGCTGACAGGTTAAACTCGGCGCGCGACTCGCTGAGCGGCTTGCCACTCTCAAGGGTCATCACCTGGGCGAACAATTCGGCGCGCTCTAGCATCAGTCGGTGCGCAGCCAACAGCAAATTGCCGCGCCGGCGCGGCGCCCAGTTGCGCCAGGCCCTTTGTGCGGCGGCGGCGGAATCGAGTGCTAGCAATGCATCGTCCGCGGTCGCGCTGGAGATTTGAGCGAAGATTTCGCCCGTCGCGGGATTGCGATTGCCGAATGGAGCGCCACGCCCCTCCACCCACTCTCCGTTGATGAACAATGATCTTGGAATCTGCGCGATGCTGCTCACCGCCTTGCTGACCAAGTCCGCCACGCCTGTCGACACTTCGCGCTCCCGAAGACAACCACTCGGCACACCGAGTCACTCTTATTGTCTGACCGTAATACGGGATGATTATCCTCTGCAAGTGGGTAGTTGCGTGGAAAGATCGGGCTTCGGACTTCGCCGGCAGCGACGGACAGAGGACGTCGTCAACGCAGCACTCGGCGCAGACCGTCCTGGACCTTGAGCAGCGCCGGCAGGTAGCTCTGGAGGACGATCTGCAGGTCGGTCTGGACGGCAGCCATTCCGGTGTTCAATGCCGCCACCACTTTTCCGTGTACGTTGTAAAGGGGCACGGCCAACGACCGCAGCCCGATTTCGACCTCCTGCTCGACCAGGGCGTAACCCTGAGCAGAGGCCTTCGCGACTTCACTCATGACGTCCTCGGTCAAAGTTCGAGAGTATCTTGTTCTGGGCGCGAGATCCGAGCGGTCGACCAACTGCCGCGCCTCAGCGAGCGGCAGCGCGCCGAGGAGCACCCTCCCCATCGAGGTGCAATGGGCGGGCAGCCGCGAACCCGGCATCAGCCCGATCGACATCACGCGGCGCTGCGCCGCTCGTGCGACGTAGACAATCTCGGTTTCATCTAGAATGGACACCGAACAGGACTGGCCAATTTGCTCGGAGAGATGATCGAGCCAAGGCTGCACCATCTGCGGCAGGGGCATGGCGGCGAGTGCACTCGTGCCTAACCTCAGAACGCGCGCCGTGAGAGTGAAGAACTTGCCGTCATAGTCGGCATAGCCCAGCTCATGCAGAGTGAGGAGGCACCGCCGGGCTGTCGCGCGGTCCAATCCAGTCGCCGTCGCGACATCGGAGATCGCCAGCCGGGGCGTGTCACTTCCGAAGCATTCGAGGACGCGTAGTCCTTTGCCGATCGAGGCCACTAGGTCGGTTCTGTTCGCCATTCGACGAATTTGAGCGCATTGCGAACAAAGATCAATATGCGACTAAATCGTCTTGCGCGCCGGCAGCCGCGACCGCAAGTCTGGCGCGATCCGGTAGCTGCGAACCCCGGGCGACACTGCTATGAACTCACTGGAGGCCCCGACCGTGGACAAAACTCTCCCCTCGCTCGAGGCGGCCGTCGCCAGCATCACCAGTGGATCGACGGTGATGATTGGGGGCTTTGGCGGTTCGGGTGCACCTATTGAGCTGATCCATGCTCTGATCGACCGCTTCCGCGCGAGCGGCAGCCCGACCAACCTCACCATCGTCAACAACAATGCCGGTAATGGCCACGTCGGGCTCGCCGCTCTGATCGAACAAGGCATGGTCAAAAAGCTGATCTGCTCGTTCCCGCGGTCTGTCGACCCCGTGGCCTTTACCGAGCGCTATATGTCCGGTCAGATCGACCTCGAACTCGTTCCGCAGGGAACACTTGCTGAGCGGATCCGCGCCGGTGGTGCAGGTATACCAGCATTCTACACTCCCGCGAGCTACGGCACCGATCTCGCCAGAGGCAAACCGGTCGAAATCTTCGAAGGACGCTACTACGTGCGGGAAAACTGGCTGCGCGCCGACTTCGCACTGGTCAAGGCGCATCTCGGCGACACGCTGGGCAACCTAGTCTACCGCATGGCCGCGCGGAACTTCAATCCGCTGATGTGCATGG
>JANXSI010000583.1 GCA_025352765.1 Devosia sp.
CAGCACTACGCCGTCGACCGGCATCGCGGCCCGCAGTTGGTCGAGCACTTCGTCGCGCAAGCTCTCATAGGCCTGCCGGTTGAGCGGCCCGGCCGGGTCGGCCCAGGCGGCAGTCCCTTCGATCAGCTCGAATCCGTCCCGTGCGGCCAGCTCGCGGCCGACTGTGATGGGGGCGCTGCAAAGGGTCGGCGTGAGGGGATGCTGGCCCGGCGGCGCGTACAGCGAGGCTTCGAAAGCGCGCCGATCAATCCAGATCGGGGCGAAAGTATTGGTTTCCGTCGCGAGGGCGGCTGTGAAGATACGCAATTGCTGGCCGGAGAGGTTGTATCGGGACCACTTTCTAGCACGCGGCCGGTGTCGAATTCACGCCGGAATTGTCGAGATTCAGCACGCAATTTGCCCCGCGTCGCGATAGCCTCGGCGAACCACCCGCAACGGAAACTCGATCGTGCACATATCGCCCTCGACGCAGCCCTTCGCCGCATTCTGTGGAGCACTTGCAGCCGGCCCGGGAGCGGCGCGGTGAGCGCGCCGCTGAACCCGTTCCGCCTCGACGGGAAGTCAGTGTTGATCAGCGGAGCTGGCGGCGGCATCGGTCGTGCCCTTGTGGCGCGCTTCGCCGACGCAGGAGCGACGATCATCGGGGCCGATCGCACGTCCGATCTTATCGCGGGTCTGAGTCTGACCCAGACGATCCTGTTCGATCAATCTGACCTGAAGCAGACCCAGCTCGCGGTCGCCGCCCATCTGGACGAGTTCGGCGCCCCGGACATCGTGGTCTGCAATGCCGGCTTCACCCGCGCCGAAAACCTCGATCAGCTCGATGTGGCAACCTGGGAGCGCGAGGTGACGATCAACCTCAATGGCGCCTACGCCATGACCGCGGCGATCGTCGAGGCGATGGTGGCTCGCGGCTCGGGAAATCTCGTTTTCATTTCGTCCGTCAACGGCCTCGCTCATTTCGGCAACCCAGCCTACTCCGCGGCCAAGGCGGGGATCATCGCCTACGCCAAGGCGATCGCTGTCGAGCGGGGCGGGCAGGGCGTGCGCGCCAACGTCGTGGCACCGGGGTCGGTGCGGACACCCGCCTGGGATCATCGTCTCGCAGCCGACCCCGGCCTTCTGGCCAAAGTCCTTCCGCACTACCCCCTGGGACATCTGGTTTCGCCCGACGATGTCGCCAATGCCACCGTGTTCCTCGCGTCCCCGGCAGCGGCCGGAATCACCGGCACCGTCCTCCCCGTCGATGCCGGACTGACGGCCGGCAATCTGCGCTTCGTCGATGAAATCCTGCGCGGCTAGGCTGTGCGGTCAGACATCTCCGCGAGAGCCGAGCGGATGAATCCCTTGTGGCGCTCAAGCACGCCTTTGGCCGCCTCGAGGGTCGGGACGCCGGCGGCCATGAGAATGCCCGGTTTTACCTCGCCACCCGCTGCCTGGAGGGCCTTTTCCGCCGCCGGGATATCGACGCCCGCGGTCGTCGCGATGATCCGCGTGGCGCGCTTTTTGAGCTTGGTGTTATCGGCCAGCACATTGACCATGTAGTTATCGTGCACATGCCCGAGACGGATGCCGACCAGGGTCGACAGCATGTTGAGAGCGGCCTTTTGGGCTGTGCCGGCGCCCATGCGGGTCGACCCGGAGAGAACTTCCGGGCCTGCATCAAGGAACACGGCCACGTCGGCGTGCTGATACAATGGAGCGTCGCGGTTGCTGGCGATAGCGACGGTGCGTGCGCCCAGCTTGTGAGCCAGCGCGAGGCCTGCCACGGTGTAGGGTGTCGAACCGCTCGCAGAGGTTGCCAGCACGCAATCGGCCGGACCCACCGCGGCGTTGCGGACGTCCTGCTCGCCGAGCTCGGGCTTATCCTCGTCGACCCCTGTCAGGTTGTGAGTGATCGCGTGACCGCCGGCGAGCAGCAGCACGATCTGGTCCCTGGAGATGCCGAACGTCTGGGGCAATTCGAGCGCGTCACCCAGCGAGATGAGGGCAGGCGTTCCGCCAGCCAGGTAAACCAGCCGCCCGCCACCGCTCAAGGCACCCACGATCAATTCGGCGGCTCTCGACAGGTTCGGGATCGCCGGGGCCACCGACTCGATGGCGCGCCGCTGACCCTCGAGAAACGCCTCGAGCACTGCCGCATCGGACCAGGTGTCGAGCCCGAGGTAGCGGTCATCGGCCGTCTCGGTGGTCGGCAGAAGGACAGGTGTCGCCATTGTTCAGATCCATCTTCTTTGGTGACTCGGTCGGGCAATGCCAAAAGAGGCCAGCGAACCGAGCTAGGCCGGGTCGGAATCAGCAGATAGCCCCTGAATCCGCCAGTCTCGAGCAAGTACATGCAGCGAAGCGGAAAGTTTCTGCTTGGTCAATGGTCTTTTATTGGTATTATGTGTCCTGCAGCGCGAGGCGCGGCGGTGGACGGGCCAGAGGGGCGTTTCCCTCGGGCGTCTGGTCCTCGATGCGCGAGGAGGCGCAAGTGGCAGAGGCGCACCACACCCTGTTTGGTGATGACGGCATTGAATTGCCGCGCGGCGGTCCGCTGTACCTGCGCCTGAAGCGGTTCATCGAGGATGCTGTAAGCGACGGGACTATTCGCGCGGGCGATGCGCTGCCCTCCGAGCGAGACCTCGCTGCCAAGGTGGACGTGTCCCGCGTGACCGTGCGTAAGGCCGTCCAGCATCTCGTTCGCGAAGGCGTGCTTGTGCAGCGCCATGGATCGGGGACGTACGTCGCTCCGCAGTTGAGCCGTGTCGAGCAGTCGCTGTCGCAGTTGACGTCCTTTACCGAGGACATGGCGCGCCGGGGCATGGCCGTGACCTCCACCTGGCTGGACCGCGGGCTCTACGCCCCATCGCCCGAAGAAACCGTGGCTCTCGGCCTTGGAGCTGGCGAGGATGTTGCGCGCGTCGCGCGCCTCCGCGTTTCCGGCGACACCCCGCTCGCCATCGAGCGCGCCGCGATTTCTGCCGCGATCCTGCCCGACCCGGAGGCCATTGGAACGTCGCTATACGCCCATCTCGAAAAGACCGGCAACCGCCCGGTGCGAGCGATTCAGCGCATCCGCGCCGTCAGTCTGGGAGATGACGACGCAGCTCTTCTGGACGTGACGCCAGGCGTTGCCAGCCTGCACATCGAGAGAACGTCCTACCTGGCCTCCGGCCGCGTGGTGGAGTTCACCCGTTCGATCTATCGCGGCGACGCCTACGATTTTGTTGCCGAACTACGCCTGGGAGCCGGACGCTGATGACTGCCAATGCCTCGCACATGCGGATCGAGATCGAAGAGATCCCCGACGCCACCCGGAGGCTGCTGGACCTGTCCGGCGACCGGCTCGCCGAGGCAGGAGCGTCGTTGCGGGCGCTCTCCCCGGTGATGGTCGCGACCATCGCGCGCGGCTCGTCCGATCACGCCTCGGGGTTCCTCAAATACGCGATCGAACTCGTGGCGGGCGTTCCCGTGGCGTCCATCGGCCCAT
>JANXSI010000597.1 GCA_025352765.1 Devosia sp.
CCAATGGGCCGGCGAGCCGGGCCGTCAGGTAGCGCGTGACGGGAGCGAAGCGTATTTCCCATAGATGCACGTTCAAACCGGGAAATACAAGCCGGCAGCTGCACTAGCGACTGAGATCGCCTTCACCCACGACCCGATCGAACGCCTCGCGCTCGCTCCGAATGCGGTAGAGCAGCGCGCCGCGCCCCTCGTAGGGCAGCGCCGCCAGCACCTTGCAGAACGACTCGACCCTCGCGACGGTATAGCCGCCATTTGCCAGCCGCAGCCGCTCGCCGGAGTGAAACCGATGGACAAGCTGTGGCTTGGTGCGCGTCGCCGGATTTCGCATCAGGGCGATCGACAGCGGGCCGACGTCGTCCTCGCCAATCGTCGGCGACGGACGTTTGCGTCCACCGGCCTTGCTTGTGGGAATGACAGCGATGCTCTTGAGGACCATGGCGCTTTCCGGGGTGCGGATTCCGGGCAAGCAGACGCTTGCCGGTCGACACGCGGAACGCCGCGTCCTTGTTCATAGCACAGGACAGGCAGATCGATTGAAACAATCTGTCGTCGCAATTGCCCCGGCGGAGGGCAGATACGCGGCCATTCACGGATTCGGCCAATCGGCCACAGCGATTGTGTGTCAGGCCGGCTTGTGGCCCTTTCCCTCAAGTTCGGCCAGCCGTCTCGTCGCCGCAATTGACCATTTCTCAGCAGCGGCGCTGAGCCGATATGCGGCCCGCCGACGCAGTCCGCAGCCGCGGAAAGCTTCAGCCTTGGCAAAATCAGCGCTGGCGGAGTGATCCAACGTGGCTCCCTCCCGTAAATAGGGGAGATCGGGTGTTGCACTGCGGGGTCAATGCCCTGCCTATGGGCGCGACAATGGCCAGAGCGAACATCATTTGTCCTTTCAGAAACCGGCATTGATACTTGTTGGAGCCGGGCTCGCTGCCGCATTGATCGCGCAGCGGCTTTCGGTGCTACCCAACCCGCCCGACATTGTGCTCCTCGAAAGCGGCAAGGTGCCGTTCGGCGAGCACACTTGGTCGTTTCATTTGCCTGATCTGGCCGAGGGCGACGTGGGTTGGCTGGAGCCACTCGTCGCGCACCGTTGGGAGGGCCAGCAGGTCCGCTTCGCCAAATTCGATCGCCGGCTCGGCTCGGCATATGCGAGTCTAACTTCGGCGTCCGTCTTGGCCGCGATGGCCAAGCTTCCCAATGTGACGATCCGGGCCGCCCAGGCCGTCGCTACTCTCAATTCAGTTGGCGTGGTGCTGACGGACGGATCAAGGCTGTCCAGCGACTGCGTCATAGATGCCAGGGGCTTCAGGCCCCACCCTTCGCTCGTGCTCGGTCACCAGAAGTTCGTGGGCCTCGAGGTCGAAACCACCCTGCCCCATCAGCTCGACCTGCCGATCATCATGGATGCCCGCGTCGACCAGCTCGACGGCTACCGCTTCGTCTATGTGCTGCCGCTGTCGCCGACCCGACTGCTGATCGAAGATACCCGTTACGCCGACGGCGATGACCTCGACGAGGAGACCGTGCGCCGCGACATCTCCTCCTATGCCTCGGCTCAAGGCTGGGCCGTGACTCAGGTGGTGCGGTCAGAAAAAGGCATCCTGCCCATCGCCCTCGCCTTCGACGCTGCGACGTTCTGGAGCGACCAGGATGCCGATGTGGCGCAGGTCGGAATGAGGGCCGGATTATTTCATCCGACGACGGGCTACAGCCTGCCTGACGCCGCACGGGTCGCCAACATCGTTGCCGCGCATTGGCCGATCGGCAGCCGCGACCTCGCGCGCCTTGTCCGCGACCACGCCGTGACGCGGGCGCGAGACCAGAGCTTTTATCGTCTTCTCAACCGCATGCTGTTTCGCGCGGCGCGCCCAGACGAGAGGGCTCGCGTGTTACAGCGATTCTACACCCTGCCCGAGCCTCTGATCGAGCGGTTCTATGCCGGAAGGACAACGCTGGGCGATGCCGCCCGGATCCTTGTGGGCAAGCCTCCGGTCAGCGTCACGCGGGCGCTCGGATGCATCTTTGAAGCGCAAGTTCGACCCCATCAGGAGACGACATGACAGGAAAGACCGCTGCGGTGATCGGGGCCGGATTCGGCGGGCTGGCACTTGCCATCCGCCTGCAGAGCGCCGGGATCAAGACGTCGGTGTTCGAAAAGCGCGACAAGCCAGGCGGGCGGGCCTACGTCTACAACGATGCAGGCTTCACTTTCGATGCCGGACCTACCGTTATCACCGACCCTGCCTGCCTCGAAGCGCTGTGGGCGCTGAGTGGCCGAAAGATGGCGGATTACGTCACGCTGCTGCCTGTAGCGCCGTTCTATCAGCTCTGCTGGGAGGACGGCTATCGCTTTGACTATGCCGACGACCAGGACGAAATCGACCGGCAAATCCGGGCCAAGTCGCCAGCCGATGTCGAGGGCTATCGCAAGTTCCTCGACTACTCAACCGACCTCTTCCACGAGGGTTACGAAAAACTCGGGAGCGTGCCGTTCCTCAATTTCTGGTCGATGATCAAGGCGGCCCCGCAATTGGTGCGGCTCGAGGCCCATCGCAGCGTCTATTCCAAGGTGTCGCAGTTCATCGAGGACGATCAGTTGCGGCAGGCCTTCAGTTTCCATTCGCTGCTGGTGGGCGGCAACCCGTTCGAGACCTCATCGATCTACGCATTGATCCATGCTCTCGAGCGTCGCGGCGGCGTATGGTTCGCCAAGGGCGGTACCGGGGCACTGATCCAGGCGATGGCCAAGCTGCTGGTCGATCTGGGCGGGACAATCGAGCTCAGCGCATCGATCGACCGAATCGAACTCGAGGGGCAGACCGCCCGCGCGCTGGTGCTCGCTGATGGACGCACACTGCCGTTCGACATGGTCGCCAGTAACGCCGACGTCGTCCACACCTATAAGCAATTGCTGCGGGGAACGCCGCGCGGCGCGAGCAAGGGGAAGTCGCTCGAATCCAAGCGCTTTTCGATGTCGCTGTTCGTCATCTATTTCGGCCTGAAGCGGCAGCATCCGGAGTTGCGCCACCACATGGTGCTGTTCGGGCCGCGCTACAAAGAACTCATCCACGAGATCTTCCACACCGACGGGCTCGCCGACGATTTCTCGCTCTATCTGCACGCCCCGTCGGTGACCGATGACAGCCTCGCGCCGCCGGGTCAGAGCGCCTACTACGTGCTCTCACCGGTGCCGCATCTGGGCACGGCCGATATCGACTGGGACGTCGAAGGCCCGAAATATCGCGACCGGATCCTCAAATACCTCAGTGACCGCTATATCCCCGGACTGCTCGACGACCTAGTGACGGTGCGGCACATCACCCCCTTCGACTTCCGCGACGAGCTCAATGCGCATCTGGGGTCGGCGTTCTCGGTCGAACCGATCCTGACGCAAAGCGCCTGGTTCCGACCGCACAATCGCGACGACGAGATCTCAAATCTCTATATCGTCGGCGCCGGCACGCACCCGGGCGCCGGTATCCCGGGCGTCGTGGGCTCGGCCGAGGCAACGGCCAGCCTGATGATCGAGGACGCGGCCCGATGAGCGACGAGGTCGTGGCGTTCAGCGAAACGGCGATGCGGCAGGGCTCCAAGAGTTTTGCGGCGGCCGCTCGCCTGTTCGACAGGCGCACCCGCGACGATTGCGTCATGCTTTACGCCTGGTGTCGCCATTGCGACG
>JANXSI010000605.1 GCA_025352765.1 Devosia sp.
GCTGCGCATGGTCCCCCTCCCCCGTTTCACGGTGGAGGAGCTAGACTGTTAGTTCCGCATCCATCAAAATCTGCAACTTCACGTCGCTCGGCCGCGCCTCGACCGCGCGGTCGAAGGCCTCGATCGATTTCTCGAACGAGAACGTCTCCGAGATCAGCGGCTTCAGATCCACCCGGCCCGAGCCCATCAGCGCGATGGCCCGGTCGTACTGGTGCGCGTAGCGGAACACCGACTCGATGCGCAGTTCCTTGACCGAGAGGCCTGCCACGTCGAACTTGATCGGATCGACCGGCAGCCCGACCGCGACGATGCAGCCGCCCGGCCGGGGCAGATCGGCGATCGTCTCCCAGGCTTTCGGCGAGCCCGAGCACTCGAACACCACGTCGGCGCCCCAGCCATCGGTCAGCCGCGCCACTTCCGAAACGATGTTCTTTTCGCGGATGTTGACCGGGATGATCCCCTGGTACCTTGCCGCGATGTCGAGCTTGGGTTGCGCGAGATCCGCAACGATCGCCCGGGCACAGCCGCCGGCCAGCGCCGCGATCGCCACCATCGTGCCGATCGGCCCGGCGCCCAGCACCACTGCCGTATCGCCCGGCGTGATGTGCGCCCGCGTCGCGGCCTGCATGCCGACCGCGAACGGCTCGACCATGGCGCCTTCGGCAAAGCTCACATTGTCCGGCAGCTTGAACGTGTAGTTGGCAGGATGCACCACGAACGGCGTCAGCACGCCGTGAACCGGTGGCGTCGCCCAGAATGTCACCGCCGGATCGACATTGTACATGCCCAGCCGCGCCGCGCGCGAATTGGGGTCCGGCACGCCCGGCTCCATGCACACCCTGTCCCCGATCTTGAGGTTAGTGACCCCTGCCCCGACCTCGACCACCGTGCCGGCCGCCTCGTGGCCCAGCACCATCGGCGCATTGACGACGAACGGGCCGATCTTGCCGTGTGTGTAGTAGTGCACGTCCGAACCGCAGACCCCGACGGTGTGGATCTTGATCTTCACCATGCCGGGGCCGACATCCATCGGCAGGTCGATCTCGCGGAGCTTCAAATCGTGCTGCTTTTCCAGCACCAGGGCGCGCATCTTGGTCATCGGCTATCCAATCCAGGTCGTTTGAGCGTCAACCAATCCCGAAGTCACGGGATTGTCAAAGCCGGACGCGACGCGACCGGCCTCGACACCATGTCAACGCTATGCCCGAGACAGCGATCCGGCGCCGCCCGAGGAATGATCCGGGCCGCTGGCCCCACCCGGCCGGCTCACCGCGCCTGCTGCACCTCTTCGCCGACCTTGTAGTGGTGCGACGGGCCCGTGGCGCCCTCCGGCGGCGGCGCCATGGCGCCCGTCATGATGGCGACCGCGTCCGACATTGAATAGGCCTTGGGATCGATCACCGCGATACGCTTGCCGAGCCGGTGGATGTGAATGCGGTCGGCCACCTCGAACACATGCGGCATGTTGTGGCTGATCAGGATGATCGGGATGCCGCGCGAGCGCACGTCGAGGATGAGTTCCAGCACGCGGCGCGATTCCTTGACGCCGAGCGCCGCCGTCGGCTCGTCGAGGATAATGATCTTGGAGCCGAACGCCGCCGCCCGCGCCACCGCGACGCCCTGCCGCTGCCCGCCCGAAAGCGTCTCGACCGCCTGGTTGATGTTCTGGATGGTCATCAGGCCGAGTTCGCTGAGCTTGTCGCGGGCGAACTTCTGCATGCCCGAGCGGTCCATCAAGCGGAACACCGAACCGAGGACGCCCGGCTTCCTCAACTCGCGCCCGAGGAACATGTTGTCGGCGATCGACAAGGCCGGCGACAGCGCGAGGTTCTGGTACACCGTCTCGATACCGGCCTTGCGGGCATCGTCCGGCGAGCGGAAGTTCACCAGCTTGCCTTCGATCTCGATCTCCCCGTGGTCGGGGATGATGGCGCCGCTGATCGCCTTGATCAGCGTCGACTTGCCGGCGCCGTTGTCGCCGATAACGGCAAGGATTTCGCCCGGATAGAGATCGAAATCCGCGCCGTTGAGGGCAACGACCGTGCCGTAGCGCTTGAACAGGCCCCGCGCCGTCAGGATCGGTTGAACTTGGCTCACTGCGATGCCCTCCTCAGCCACTGGTCCAGTGCCACGGCGATGATGACGAGCGTGCCCGCTGCGAACATCTGCCAGTAGTCGTCGACGCCCGCCAGCGACAGGCCGGTATTGAACACACCCACGATGATGGCGCCGAGCACCGAGCCGACGATCGACCCGCGGCCGCCGAACAGCGAGGTGCCGCCGATCACCACGGCGGTGATCGAGCCGAGGTTGACCGTGTCGAAGGCGATCGGTGACACCGAGCCCACGCGACCGATCGCGACCCAGGCCGCAAACCCGCAGATCAGGCCGGCGAAGGTGTAGACCGAGATCAGCGTCATGTTGGTGCGGATGCCCGACAGGCGCGCCGCATCCGGATCGTCGCCGATTGCGTGGACATGCCGGCCCCAGGCGGTGCGATTGAGAATGTACCAGACGATGGCCGCCACCACGACCAGCGAGATGCTGCCATAGGTGAGCTTGGCGCCCCACAGCCGGAAGGCCTCGCCGAACCAGAGCAGTTC
>JANXSI010000624.1 GCA_025352765.1 Devosia sp.
ACGGGACCGTTGCGCTCGCCCGCACCGGAGCACTCGACACGGTTGCCCACACCAGCAACGGCATCGGCTATCTTGATGAAACCGGTTATGCGGGGGCATCGCACTATCGCGACAGCCCGCACGCCGTTGTCGACGACGGCATCATCACTGCCTCGGCGACCGCACCGGTCAGCCTGATGGAAGCAACGCTCGGGGCCATTGGTTTGGCCGACGACCAGCTTCATCACTATGTGCTGATGCACGCCGCCCAGTTTGGCGGCGCCAGGGCGCCCGCCTAGACCGGAAGCATCAGCGTGGTGTCGCGATGGACGGTCCCGAGGAACACCATATGCGTTGCCGAGGTGCCCAGCATCAGCGTGAACTCGCCCGGCTCGACCAGCCAGTGCTTGGCGCCCACCGAATAGAACGCGAAATCGCGATCCTTGAGCGTAAGCCGCACCTCGCGCGCTTCGCCCGGTTTGAGGTGGACCTTGGCGAAGGCCTTGAGCTCCTTTTTGGGACGCGGCACCGATGCCACCGGATCGCCGACGTAGAGCTGCACCACTTCACTGCCGGCGCGCTCGCCGGTGTTGGTAACCGTGACGCGGACGCCCACCGTGCCGTCTGCCGCGAAGGCCGCGTCGTCGACAATGAAGTCGCTGAGCGCAAACCGCGTATAGCTGAGGCCGAAGCCGAACGGGAACAGCGGCGCGATCCCCTGCCGGTCGTAGTGGCGGTAGCCGATGAACACGCCCTCTTCGTAGCGCACCTTGCCGGCGAGGCCCGGATAGATTTCGAGATCCTGCGAGTGGACCGGATTGTCGTTCCACTTGACCGGAAAGCTCTGCGGAAGGCGGCCGCCGGGTTCGGCCACACCGGTCAGTACGTCGGCGATGGCATTGCCGGCCTCCTGGCCCGGATACCAAGCCTCGAGCACGGCCGCGACATCGTCAAGCCACGGCATCTCGACCGGCCCGCCAGTCTGCAAGACGACCACAGTCCGCGGATTGGCAGCGGCAACGGCGCGCACCAGCTCGTCCTGCCGTCCCGGCAGCGTGATGTCGAGTAGATCGCTGCCCTCGGTGTCCCATTCGCCCGTGCGCCCGACAAACACCAGCGCGGTCTCGGCGGCCTTCGCCGCCGCAACGGCTTCGGCGATCGCCGCATCGCCGAGCGGCAGGCCGAGGCCGATACGGAACGCCGTGAAGGCTAGGACGACCGCCGGCTTGCGGGCGATCTCGAGCTCGATCTTGTACGGTTTGCCGGCCTCGAGGGCGATGCTGCCAACCACCTCGTCCGAGCCTTCCTCGAAATAGGTCCGGCCCGCCTGCCAGTTGGTCCAGTCGTCGACGACGAGCTTGCCGTCGACCTTGATCCGCGCAAAGGCCGCTGCCGCGACGCCGATGCGATAGGTGCCGCTGACCTCCGGCGTGTAGTGCGTCGTCAGCCGCGCCGACCATTTCGTCTGGTTGACCTTGCCGCCGGCAATCTCGCCGATCGCGAACATCTCGCCGCCCTGGTGCGTCTCGCGATGCCTGACCTCGCCGCTCAGATCCGGCGAGTCGAAGTACTCGACGTCGAAGTTTTGCTCGAGCAGCGGCTCGAAGCGGGCATTGCTGCAACCAGCGGCAAAGCTCAGCCGGCTCTCGCCGAGCCCCGACACCAGTCCCTCCCACGGCGAGACGCGGTAATGCGGATTGAGCTGGGCGCTGCCGCCGCCCATGATCTGCGCCACCTTGGCATTTGGCCCGATCACCGCGATCTTGCCGAGGCTGCGCGGATCAAGCGGCAATAGACCATCGTTCTTGAGCAGCACGGTGCCTTCGGCGCCGGCCCGACGGATCAGCGCCCGGTGCGCCGGGCGGTCGTCGGCGAGCTCGACGAATGCCCGGTCGTCGTCGATGGCGGTGGTGCGATCCATCAGCCGCAGCATGTTGAGAGCGCGCAACCTTACCGTCTCGGCGGCAACCTCGCCGGCCTCGACGGCGGCGATGAGTTTTTGGCCGCGGTCGCGGCTCGGCCCCGGCATTTCGAGGTCGAGGCCCGCGTTGACGGTCGGCGCCGTCGAGTGCGAGCCGAACCAGTCCGACATGACGATGCCGGTGTACTTCCACTCGTTGCGCAGCACCTCAGTCAGCAGCCACTCGTTCTCGGAGGTGAAGGTGCCGTTGAGCCGGTTGTAGGAGCTCATGATGCCCCAGGTGCCGGCGACCTTCACGGCATGCTCGAACGGGATGAGATAGACTTCGCGCAGCGTCCGCTCGTCGATTTCCGAACTCATCGTTGTCCGCTCGATCTCGGATTCATTGCCGACGAAGTGCTTGATGGTGGCCGAAATCCCCTCCGACTGGAGGCCAGTGACGAAGGCGCCCGCGAGCTGCGCGGTGAGGATCGGGTCCTCGGCGTAGCACTCGAAATTGCGGCCGTTGGTGACCGAGCGATGGATGTTGACGGTCGGCGACAGCGACACGTGTGCGCCCTTCGACTTCACCTCCTCGGCGAGCGCCTGTCCGACAGCCTCGACGAGGTCGACGTTCCAGCTGGCACCGAGCGCTATCCCCACTGGGAACGCCGCCGATTTGACCCCACCGATCAGCCCACCGCCGCCGCGTGCGCCGTTCGGACCGTCGGTGACCCGCAGCGTCTCGATTTCGAGCCGCGGAATGCCGGGCACCGACCAGAAATCCTGCCCCGACAGCAGGCTAACCTGCTCTGCCAAGGTCATCTGGTTCACCAGGGTCTTGATCCGCTCTTCGCTCATACCGGCCTCCGCTGTGCACGGCGCAAAAGCCATCGGGGCGCCGTGCTGTCAACAATGACGATTTGAGCCCTAGGCACAGACAGTAACCTGCCCTATATTCCGGGAAACGACAGGAGACACGTCATGGCGTTCAGAGTTGAAGGCGACCAGGTGCAGATTTGCGGCGCCATGGGCGACATCCTCAATCGCATCGGTGACAAGTGGAGCGTCATGGTGGTCGGCCACCTGACCAAAAAGACCATGCGGTTCAATGAATTGCGGCATTCGATCGGGGGCATCAGCCAGCGCATGCTGACGCTGACGCTGCGCAATCTCGAGCGCGATGGGCTGGTGACGCGGACGGTGTTCCCGGAGATCCCGCCGCGGGTCGAGTACCAGTTGACCGAACTCGGCCGCACGCTCACCGGACCGCTCGATACGCTGTGGAACTGGGCCGCCGCCCACATGCACGCCGTCAACGAGGCGCGTGCCACCTATGACCAGGTGCACATGGCCACCGACGAGCCCAAGCCCGAGCGGCGCTATGCCGGCGCCGCCGGCTGAGCTGACCGGTCCCGCGACCCGGCGCAGCCTCGCCGCCGACCTCAGAGCCCTGGGGCTCGGGCGCGGCGACGCCGTGCTGGTGCATGCCGCCATCCGATCGGTCGGACCGATCCTCGGCGGCGCCGACATGATCGTCTCGGCGCTCACCGACGTCGTCGGACCCGAGGGCACCATCCTCGGCTACACCGACTGGCAGGGCGAAGACGACTGGATGCGCGATCCCTCGGTCCGCGACGACCTGCCGCCGTTCGATCCGCATTCGTCGCGCGCGACACGCGACAACGGCTTCTTCCCCGAAATGCTGCGTACGACGCCCGGGGCAGTTCGCAGCGGCAATCCGGGCGCGTCGATGACGGCGCTCGGCGGCCGCGCCGAATGGTTCACTTCGGATCATGCGCTCGACTATGGCTATGGCCCGCACTCGCCACTCGGTAAGCTCGTCGAGGCCGGCGGCAAGACGTTGTTGCTGGGGACGCCGCTCGACAAGATGACGCTACTGCACCACGCCGAGCACCTCGCCGCATTCTCGCCTAAGCGCATCCGCCGCTACGAGACCCCGATTCTGGTCGACGGCAAGACCGTCTGGCGCTGGTTCGAAGAGTTCGACACCAGCCATTCGCCCGACGGCCTCTCCGAAGACAATTTTGTCGAAGTGATCGAAGCCTTCCTCGCCACCGGACAAGGCCGGCGCGGCACCGTGGGCGCCGCGCCATGCGTTCTTGTCGAGGCCAGCCCGATGGTCGACTTTGCGGTGGCCTGGCTCGAACGCTGGTCTAGATCAGCTTCTTGATCGGCCGCTTCCGCCAGTAGAACCAGTAATAGGCGGCCTGCAGCAGAGCCATCGTCGAAAAGCTGACTGCGTAAGCGCTCCAGATGCCGTTGAGGCCGAGCGAAGTGGTCGACAGGTAAAGCGCCAGTGGCGTTTCAACGAGCAGGATAGTGCCGAGGTTGAGCAGCATCGGCATCACGACGTCGCCCGAGGCGCGCATCACTCCCGACAGCACCATCGAACACCCGAACAGCACGATGCCCCACAGGACGATGTGAAGCAGCGACTGGGTGATGGCGATGACATCGGGCGAGGTGATGAAGAGCCCGACCAGTCGTTCGGAGAAGATGTAGGCGATGACGACGAAGATGCCGGTGATGACGATGTTCATCATCAGGCCCGTGCGGGTGATCGGGCCGAGTTGATTGACCTGGCCGGCGCCGATCGCCTGCGCGGCAAAGATCGAACTCGCGATGCCGATCGACATCGCCGGGAACTGCACATAGGCCAGCACCTGGTTGACCGCGCCATAGGCCGCTGTGGCGTTCGAGCCGAAGCGGTTGACGACCCCGACGACGACCAGCGCCGCGAGCGACGAAGTGACCATCTGCACCCCGGCCGGCAGGCCGAGCCTGAGGATCATCCCGAGCATCGACAGCTTGATGCCCAGATGGCGGAGCAGCGCGGCGTCCGGCGCCAGCGGGCTCTTGCGGGCGTTGAGATAGATGTAAAGGAAGGCGAGGACCACCAGATAGCCGACGACGAACGCCACCGCGGCGGCATCGACGCCGATCTGCGGCAGACCGAACCAGCCCAGGATCAGTGCCGGCGTCATCACCAGCCCGACGAGGATCGAGAGCACGAGCGCGATCAGCGGCGTCACCGTATCGCCTACGCCCCTGAGGATCGAAGTGGCGACGAGGAAGATGAAGAAACCCGGCATGCCGATGAGGATAATCCGCCCATAGCTGGTCGCCATCTCAAGGATATTGGCGGGTGCGCCGAGCATGCGCAGCACGCCCTCGGTGAAGAAGGCGCCGATCAGCGCCGCGACCAGCCCGAGGACAAACGCCGAGGTCAGCGTCGTGCCGGCGATCTCCTTGAGCTTTTCGCTGTTCCGTGCGCCCCAGGCCTGCCCGATCAGCACCGTCGAGCCCGAAGCGAGCCCGATGATGAACGAGATCAGGAGGATCATGATCGGAAAGAACACCGAGACCGCCGCCAGCGCCTCGACGCCGATCAGCTGCCCGATGAAGATGGAATTGATGGTGCCCGACAGCGACTGCAGCGTGTTGGACAGCATCAAGGGAATGAGAAAGAGCAAGAACCGCTGCCAGAGCGGACGATGGACCTGGGTCATGTGAAAGCTCCCTGAGTAACCCGGCTACGTGGCGCGTGTCGCAAAAGCATGCCGTTCATCTCGACGATGGGGCTTGCGGGGGCCACTTCACATCCCTCGGGATGCCGGCGGGTCAGAGCTCAGGAGTTTGGAACGCACGGGGGCTATCTAGCCGTGAAGCCCGGCGCCGTCAACGCGGTCGGCCAACGGCCGTGGCACAGCCTACATTCAGCTTGTCGGAACGCGCACCCGTCCCGTGAGTTGACCTGTCAGAGCGCGACATCGCGCACAACACCGTCATGGAGAGCTGACATGCGCACCATCACCGCATTGTTCGATACCTACGACCACGCTGCTTCCGCCGTCCGCGCCATCAAGGACGCCGGCATGGCAAGCGAGGACATTTCGCTGGTTGCCAATGCCTTCGACACGGAGCCCGGTTCTGACGCCAACGCGACCGAGGAAGACGCGGCAGTGGGCGCCGGTGTCGGTGCCGTCGCCGGCGGCGGCGCAGGTCTGCTGGCCGGTCTCGGCATGCTGGCCATTCCCGGCATCGGTCCGGTGATCGCCGGCGGCTGGCTGCTGGCGACCGCAGTCGGTGCGCTGGCCGGCGGGGCTGTCGGCGGCGCGGCGGGCGGCCTCATGGGCGCCCTCGCCAATGCCGGGGTGCCGGAAGAAGAGGCGCATGTCTATGGCGAGGGCGTGAGGCGCGGCGGCACTCTGGTCAGCGTGAGGGCAGATGTATCGCGTGCTGAAGCGGTCGAGGCGATCCTCCGCAACTCCGCTGGCGTTGATATCGACGGGCGCCGGTCCGACTATCTGGCTGAGGGCTGGACAGGCTTTGACGAAGAGTCGCCCGAATACTCAAGGGACCAGATTCGCGACTACCGCAACACCTACGGCGTCGTCCCCCCGATCGTCTGATCGCGATCCAATAGCAAATCGGCCCCTCGCACGCTGCGAGGGGCCGAACAAGATCGATTACGTCTGCGGGACCTTATCTGATGCTGACGGGAGCCAGCGCCCGGCTGAGGCTGGCTTCGCCCTTGCCGAACTTGGCCGCCGTGTAGCCGGCCAGCGTATCGGTCCGCGCCGTGTCGAGCAGGCGATTGGTGATCTGCGTCGGCGTCGCCGCGGTGAACTTGCTGCCCAGCACCGCCGCATAGCCCGAAACGATCGGGGCGGCGAAAGACGTGCCGTAAAGGCCGGTCTTGCTGCCCTCGACGCCCACCACCAGAAAGTGGTTCTGGACGGCGGTATTGGTGCCCGCAGAGTTGGAGTAGGAGGCGAGGTTGGCCTTGTTGGCCGTCGTGCCATTCTTGTCGAGCGCGCCGACGAAGATCGTCGATTGCGTGCCGGTCAGGGCGACATCGAGATAGTCGACATTGCCGGCGGCGTTCTTGCCCCCAATGGCGATGGCATCGTTGCCGGCGGCCTTGGAGACGATGGCCTTGCCGCTCGTGGCATACGAGATGATCGAAGACTCTTCCCTGCCCCAGCCGATCGATCCGATGCTGTACCCCGCTTTGGCATACATGCCGTAGCTGAGGTTCAGGATGTTGAGGCCGCTCGAGAGGCTGACCGCGGTGTTGGAGCTGTTGAAATCCTTGGAAACGATGGTCGCCGACGGCGCGATCAGGCTGGTTTCGAGCCGGGTCCACTCGCCGTGACGCATCACCTGGCGAAGGCCGGTCCAGTTGCCACCGAACGTCGAGCTGCTTGAGAAATCGTCGATGACCGTGATGGTCGTGCCCTGGCCTTTGTAACCGGCGCCCCAGGCGGCCGCCACGTCCGGGCTCATCCAGGCGTAAGATGTCGGGACGGCGAGCGTCGATGTCTTAACTGGCGCCTTGGCTGCCAGTATTTCCTGACCGAATGAGGCGGGCGCGCCCAGCAGCAACGCTGCGGTCGCGGTCAGGACCAGAACTTTATTCACGATGGACATCGTTCACCATTCTCGTTTCTTCAGAAACTAGCATGGTAACTGAGGGTCAGCTTCAGCCGGCTCGGATCAGCGTTTACAAGGTATTTCAAAGTGTCTTCAGGTTGCATCTGGTTGGCGGCGAGGCGGCAATTGGCCGTCTGGACTCCGAACCCGGGGCCATAATCGGCCTCGCAGGGCCTTTCGGACATGTGCCCGAACCAGGTCGTGGTGACCGTCAGGGACAGCGTGCTGTTGGGACGCGGATGCATCTGGGTGATAAGGCCGAGGATCAGGCTCGGATCGATGCTGTATTTCTCGCCGCGCTCACCCGTGGCGCCGCCCCATAGAATGCCGTTGTCGTTTCCCAGCTGGGTGATCATCTCGATGGTGAGGTCTGGCCAGTCGGTGTGGTACCACTGTGCAAAGGACTGCCAGGTGCCGTCCGACAACTCATAACCGCCATCGCCAAGGCGCGCCGCGGTCTCGGACAGGCCGCCCCCCTGGTGGATGTCGATCAGCGCGATGGAGTTGCCGGCCTCCTGCGCCAGGGCCGGGGCACACAGCGCAACGAGCAGCATCGACGCACACCAGCGCGGGGCCTGAGCCAATCGCAGAAGGTTTCGAATCATGTGGACCAAAGCGGCACCAAGTCGCGCCTGACGCTAGCACGAAACGCAGCGGTCGATGCGCGCAACGGACGGGCCTTGTCGGGCCCCTGACGCCTAGTCCGAGCGGTGTTCCGCATGCCGCTCCGTTGGCGGCGAGGCCGGACGGGCTCCCGTCACGAAGGCCGGCAGGCGGCTTGCAGTTCGCGGGGCAGTGCTGGCCGGACGGACTTTGACCACTTGTGGGGCTGTCTTGACGACGGGGCGCGGCGGCGCCTGCCAGAAGAAGTCAAAGCCGTTCAAGGGTCACCCTCTTTCTCTGCTGCTTCGTCGGAAGCGAGGACCAGAAGGGGCCGAACTCCTGTCGAAGCAGCGCGCAATATTGAGCAATCTTATGTTGGGCAAGCTGACAGGAAGCTGACATGGCTGCCCCAAGCTGCCAGAAACCGCCTCGAAATCGCTTCGCAAACCATCCCGGTCGTGCGACACGCGGTTCGCCCTCCGGTGTCTCGTTCGCCGTCTGCCGCAGGGAGCGAAGCGCAGGCAGCAGGAGATCCGCAATGACCGACACCAAGCCGCGGCGGCGCCTCGTGATCGACTGGTACCTGGTCGCCCTCGTCGGCACGGTGATCCTCGCCGCCATCCTCCCGGCCCGCGGCAGCGGCGCGGTGGCAATGGACTACGTGACCTATCTGGCGGTTGCGCTGCTGTTTTTCCTCTACGGCGCCCGGCTGGCCCCCAAGGCGATCCTCGCCGGCATCATGCACTGGCGGCTGCAGGGTCTGGTGATCCTGTCGACCTTTCTCGTTTTCCCGATCATCGGGCTGATCCTCGTGGCTGTGTTCCGGCCGTGGCTCGGCGACACCCTGTCGATCGGACTGATGTTCCTGTCGGTCCTTCCCTCGACTGTGCAATCCTCGATCGCCTTCACCTCGATAGCGCGAGGCAACGTCCCGGCGGCGCTGTGCGCGGCGTCGATTTCCAATCTTGCCGGCATCGTTGTGACGCCGGCGCTGGTGGCCCTGCTGATCACGGCGCATGGCGGCGGCTTCTCGCTGGGGGCCTTGCGGGACATTGCGCTGCAGCTGCTGCTGCCGTTCGCGCTCGGCCAGCTCGCCCGTCCGCTGATCGGCAACTGGCTCAACGCGCACAAAAGGCCCACCTCGTTCGTCGACCGCGGCTCGATCCTGCTGATCGTCTATGCGGCGTTCAGCGAGGGGATGGTTGCGGGCGTTTGGTCGGCGATCAGCTGGCAGAGCCTCGCTCTGGTGCTGGCGCTCGACGCGCTGATGCTGGCGCTCGGCCTCGCCATCACCACGCTCGCGAGCAGAACACTGCGGTTTTCCAAGGAGGACGAGATCGCCATCGTCTTCTGCGGCTCCAAAAAGAGCCTCGCCTCGGGCATCCCGATGGCCAACATCCTGTTCGCCGGACAAGCCGTGAGCCTGATCGTGCTGCCGCTGATGCTGTTCCACCAGATGCAGCTGATGGTCTGCGCCTCGCTGGC
>JANXSI010000626.1 GCA_025352765.1 Devosia sp.
GCCTTCGTCATCCACTACACCATGACCCGCATGGGCCGGTTCTTCGACGACCACGACGAGCTCTACTGGAACGCCACCGGCAATTACTGGAACTTCCCGATCCTCAAGGCGACCGCCACCCTCGTCCTGCCCAAGGGCGCCGAAATCTCGGGCAGCGTCGGCTACACCGGCCCGGCCGGCTCGATGGAGCAGGCGGTCACGATCGTCAGCCGGCCGCCGAACGGCGCCACCTTCACCGCCACCCGCACGCTGCAGCCCGGCGAGGGCATGAGCGTTGCGGTGAAATTCCAGAAGGGCATTCTGGTTCAGCCCACCGGCAGCGCCGCCGCCGGCAACTGGCTCTCCGACCACCGCACCCTGGTGTTCCCGATCCTCGCGGTGCTGCTGGTCCTCGGCTACAATCTCTGGGCCTGGAACGCCGTGGGGCGCGACCCGCAGAAGGGCACCATCATCCCGCTGTTCCACCCGCCGGCCGATCTGACACCGGCGCTGGTCCACTACATCAAGCAGATGGGCTTCAAGCAGAACGGCTGGACCGCCTTTACCGCCTCGATCTTTGACCTCGGGGTCAAGGGTCTTGTCACCATCGACAAGTCCGGCGGCACCACCAACATCCGGGCCACCGAGCAGGCGCCGGCCGGCAACCTTCCCGTCGGCGAAGCCAGCGTCTACAGCTTCATCAAGACCAAGCGCAGCGTCTCGATCGACAAGACCGATGGCCCCGAGCTCAACCGCAAGCGCGGCGAACTCGTCACCGCGCTTACCAAGGACAGCGGCCAGACCTACTTCAAGAACAATTTTGCCTACACCTTTGGCGGCTGGGCCCTGTCGATCGTGCTGCTCGGCGGCCTCGTGCTGTTCGACATCATCGACCCCGTTTATCTCGTGGTGGGAATCATCGTCGCCATCGTCGTCGGCGTCTTCATCGGCCTCTTCACCGGCAAGAGCGGCGGCGGCAGCATTGTCGGCAAGCTCTTCGGTGGCATCTGGGTCGCCATCATCGCCGCCAATGTCTTCGGCTCGTCGCTGAGCTTCGCCTCCGGCATCCGCATCGACAACGGCCTGATCGCCACCATCTCGATCGTCGTCATTCAGATCGTCTTCGCCATCCTGATGCGCGCCCCCACCGTCGTCGGCCGCAAGCTCATGGACCAGATCGAGGGCTTCAAGATGTACCTCGAGACGGCCGAAAAGAACCGCCTCAACTATGTCGACAAGGGCGAGCCGCAAATGACCGTCAAGCGCTTCGAAGGCATCCTGCCTTTCGCCATTGCGCTCGGCGTCGAAAAGCTCTGGTCGCAGCGCTTCGAGGCCGATCTCGCCCGCAACGCCGTCGCCGACGCGCAGGGCGGGTCCTACTCGCCGCTCTGGTATTCGGGCGGCAACTGGTCGTCCTCGGGCATTTCCAACACCGTCTCCTCGATGGCGACCGGCATGAGCGCCGCCATGATCGCGGCCCAGCCCTCGACCTCCTCCGGCTCCGGCTTTTCGGGCGGCGGTGGTGGTGGCTCGGGCGGTGGCGGCGGTGGTGGTGGTGGCGGCGGCTGGTAGGCCTCAGCCCGCCAGCATCTCGCCCTCGATCCGCGCGGCGCGGCCAAAGCCGCCATTGAAGCTGACGCTTTCGGGCGCCAGCGCCATCAGCGCGAAATCGCCGAGGTCGATGTAGAGCTTGGCCTTGGGCTGCGCTGACAGATACGCCGCCCGCGCCACGGCGTATCCCTCCGCATCCTCGCGAAAAATCTCGCGCGCCCGGCATTTGAGCGTCAGCCGCTTGTGGGCGAGGGGATCGCCCTTGCCGGCTTCGCCGACCAGCAGCGAGCAGCGCGGATCGGCCCGCAGCGCCGCCGTGTGCGCCGCCAGCGCCGACACCAGGATCAGTCCCCGGAACCGTCCCACCGGCGCCAGTCCCACCCGCGTCGCCTGCGGCCACCCATCTCCCGGCGCAATCGTCGCCAGCGCCCCATGCCGGCACGCCGCAAACACCGCCGCCGCCTCGGCAACGATGTCCGGCGTGGCATCCGCAAACGGATCGGGGCGAGGGGCGTCGGTCATGGGGGTCTCCAGGGCGTCCGGACTGTTTCCTCAAGACCAGCGCTGCGTTAACCTCCGTTCATGTCGGAGAAGAGCTTCTTCGTCTACATGATGTCGAACGGCAAGCGCGGCACGATTTACACCGGCGTCGCGTCGAATCTCGTCGCCCAAGTCTGGCAACACAAGAACCATGTGCTCTAGGGCAGTTTTTCGGACCGTTACGATCTTACCAATCTGGTCTGGTACGAGCAGCAGGGTTCCGCCGAGTACGCCCTCCTTCGAGAGAAGCAGCTGAAGAACTGGCGGCGCGCCTGGAAAGTCGAGCTGATTCAGCAGAGCAATCCTCAATCGCGCGATCGCTGGGACGAGATCGTCGGTTGACTCAAACCCAGCCCCACCCACCCGGCGGTGAGTGGGGTCGGTCGTGCGCCAGTCTTGCACCCACCCACCGCCGTCATTGCGGACTTGATCCGCAATCCACGACTCAAGGCGAGCCGTTAACGCCGCTGGTGCCCGTCCATCCGCCAGGACAGAAGGGCGCTCGCCCAGACGTTGGGTCACCGAGCCGTGGAACCGGCCTCCGCCGGGATGCCGACGGTGGTAGCGGGGCGGTCGTGCTCCATCCCAACTCTCCCGTCGTCATCGCGGACTTGATCCGCAATCCATGCGAAAGACTGTCCGGCGCCTCCGCTCGTCCGATTGGACATTCCCCAAAACCCTTGCTAACCCTCGCGCGCCCTCACATCCGGTCCAAAAATGCCCGAACTGCTGCTTGAACTGTTCTCCGAGGAAATCCCCGCGCGCTTCCAGCGCAAGGCGGCCGAGGATT
>JANXSI010000670.1 GCA_025352765.1 Devosia sp.
ATCACCAGCGTCGGCTTGTCGGGCACCACCCCGGCGGCGGCCCAGGGGGCGACGATGGCGTTGGCCAGAAGGTGCATCAAGAGGGCCGCGATGACGAGGCCGATGATCAGCGCGATGCGCCGGGCAGGGTAGCCGCCGGTCATCATTGCGATGCCGTCGCGCCACATCAGCCGCCACTCGTGAGCGGCGAACCAGGGCATTGTCGCGGGGGCAAAATTCATGCGGCGGCGTCCACGGCGGTCTCGACGTCCTTTTCCTTATGGGCGACGAGATCGAGGAAGATCTCTTCGAGCGTGCTCTCGGCGCCGAGCTTCTTGCGCAGTTCGGTGAGCGTGCCTTCGGCGACGAGTTTGCCGTGATTGATGACGCCGATGCGCTCGGCCATGCGCTCGGCAACCTCGAGGATATGGGTGGTCATGATGACGGTGACGCCCTGGCGGACCTTGTCGAGCAGCACCTGCTTAACCTGCCGGGCGGAGCCGGCGTCGAGGCCGGTCAGTGGTTCGTCGAGGATGATCAGTTTTGGGTCGTGGACGAGGGCGCCGGCGAGGGCGACCTTCTGCAGCATGCCCTTGGAGAAGCCGCCGCAACGCTCGCGGGCGTGCGGCGCAAGGCCGAGCCATTCGATCAGTTCGGTCGAGTGGGCCTGGGCGCGACGGGCGTCGATGTTCCAGAGCCCGGCGACGAATTCGAGGTATTCGTAGGGGGTGAGGCGGTCGTAGACCATGGGTTCGTCCGAGACCCAGGCGATGACCGATTTGGCGCGCAGCGGATCCTTGCGGGTGTCGATGCCGAACACCGAGATGTTGCCGGCCTCGGGCTGCAGCAGACCCGCCACCATCCTAAGGATCGTGGTCTTGCCGGCGCCGTTGGGGCCGAGCAGGGCGTAGAACTCGCCGCCCTTTACCCGCAGATTGAGGTCCTTGACCACGGGGCGGTCGAAGCTCTTGGTCACGCCCTCGATTTCGAGGGCGAAGGCTGGATCGGACATGGGACGGCTCCGCGGAATGGCGGTCATCACCATAGTTGGGGGGCAGTTGAAGCGCGGTGAACCGCTTGGGTTAAGAATTCGTCTCGACCGCCAGGCGGGAACGCCGCCGTGCGCGGTCGGCTATTGCAGGCCGGTCGCGTCGACGATGCCCGAGGTGCAGCCCCCGTCGGTGGGGCCGCCGGCGAGGATCAGGTCGCTGAGCTTGCTGGTCGCGGTGACCGGGGCGCCGAGGCCGATGGTCATTTCGCCGATGAGGCGGCGGCTCCCGTCGTTGTCGCAGGCGACGCGGACGCGCTCGCCGGCGCCGGTGCCGAAGGCGGTGTCGAACGCCGCCCGGATCTGGGCCAGATTGATGGTCTTGCCGATGTTGGCGGCGAACAGCGCCTGGACGGCCGACGTGTTGAGCGCCGACATGGCGGACACGGCGGCGGCAAAATAGTGCTCCTGGTCGGCGCCGTAGCAGGTGCCGTGCTTGATCCACTCGTGCCGCTCGAGCACCGACTGTGTGCCGGGCATGACCTTGTCGAGGTCGGCGCGGGTACCGGCCGATAGCGTCACCGCGGGGAGAGAGTTCCAGGAGTGTGCGACGTCGTTCGCCTGATCGGCTGCCGCGACGTTGCAATAGACATTCTTGCGCGGCTGCGGCCAGAGGCCGTGCAGCGCCAGGTGCGTCGCTTCGAAGGATGTGGCGGTCTGCGACTGACATTCGGTCTTGTTGGGCAGCCCCTCGCAGAAGGCCGGCTCCCAGCTGGGGACGAGGAGGAAACGCGTGACGCCCGTGGCGGGTGTCGGCGGGTTGGTCGTGTCGGTGGTCGCGGTGCCGCCGTCGAGGGTGGCGCTGCCACAGGTGATCGGCACCCAGCGGTGGTCGGGCGTCACGCCGGGAACGACGATCCAGTAATAGGTCGGGTTATCGGTGTTGCCGCCGGTGATGGCGTAGGAGGTGCCGGTCACGAGGGTGACGCCGCCCGGGTTGGTGCCTTTGTGGATCGAGACCACCGCAGGGCAGACGGCGCTGGCGACAAAGCTGCCGGTCATCTTCGCCTCTGCCCAGGCGGGCGAGATGCCCAAAAGAAGACCCAAGACAAAAATCGCCGCTGCCAAGATCTTCATAGCCACCTCCCGGGATCGGGCGGCAGTATTTATCCCGGCCCTGCGTCGGTCAAGTGAGGGCAACTAGCGGGCGAACACGTAGTTTTCGGGTACGCCGGTCGGCGAGAGCACGAACTGCCAGACCTGCAACACCCGGGCACGGAAGCCGCCGGCACAACACAGCAGGTAATACTTCCACAGACGGAAGAATTTCTCTTCCTCGGGGGTGCGGTCCTTCTTCCACTTGGCGTCGAAGTTCTCGTACCAGGCGACCAGCGTCTTGTCGTAGTGCGGTCCGATATTGTGGACGTCGACCACGGCCCAGAGGCTGTCTATGGCCTTGCCGATCTGCGCCATCGAGGGGATCACGCCGCCGGGGAAGATGTATTTTTCGAGCCAGGGCTC
>JANXSI010000712.1 GCA_025352765.1 Devosia sp.
GTTTGGCGCCATAGCTGCGCTTGGCGCCGGGGCCGGCATCGGCACCGGCCGAGCCGGGACGCGGCGAATAGGGACGCTTCGGCCGATCACCGAAATCGCCCGAGGGCTTGGCGCCATAGGTACGGGCCGGCTTGTCGCCGAAGCTCTTGCCCGGACGATCGCTGCCGGGACGCGCCGGCTTGTCGCCATAGGCGCGCTTCGGGCGCTCGGCGCCATCGGCGGCCGGACGGCCCGAATAGGGGCGCTTGGGACGATCGGCAAAGTCGCCGGCGGGTTTGGCGCCATAGTTGCGCTTGGCACCGGGGCCTGCATCGGCACCAGCCGAGCCGGGGCGCGGCGAATAGGGCCGCTTCGGCCGATCGGCGAAATCGCCGGCGGGTTTGGCGCCATAGCTGCGCTTGGCGCCGGGGCCGGCATCGGCACCGGCCGAGCCGGGACGCGGCGAATAGGGACGCTTGGGCTTGTCGCCGAAATCGCCCTTCTTGTCGGCGAACCTGGGCTTGTCGCCAAAGTCGCGCTTCGGCCGGTCGCCGAAATCACCGCGCGGCTTGTCGCCGAAGGGCTTGTCGCCCACCGGCTTGCCGCCGCGCGGTGGCTTCTTGCCGTAGAGCTTGGGCTCGAAAGTCGACTCGGTGCCGTCGGCGTGGAAGATCTTGCGCGGCGGGCCGGCATCGACCGCCGGCTCGGGCGCGCGCGGCGCCTGGCGCGGATTGCGGCTGCCGGGACGATCCTTGCGCAGCGGCCGGTCCTTGTCCTCGAGCTCCTTGAAGCCGCGGTCGGGACGATCGGTGAAGCGGAAGCGCTCGGTGCGGTCGGCCATGGCTTTGCGCTGGACGGCCGGCTCGCGGCCCGGAGGGGCGGCGCGCAGGGCCGGGTTGGAGGCGCCGCGGGCGAGCCGGATGGCGGCCGGCTCGGGCAGCTCGGAGTCGAAATCGACGCCGGCTTCGTCGGCGATGCGCTTGCCGAGCTGTTCGCGCAGCACGCGGGCCTTCACCACCTCGACGGCGCCGATCGGCAAATCGTTAAGCTGGAACGGCCCGAAGCTGACGCGGATCAGGCGGTTGACCTGCAGGCCCAGCGCCGCCAGCACGTTCTTGATTTCGCGGTTCTTGCCCTCGCGCAGCGACACCAGCAGCCAGACGTTGCTGCCCTGCTCGCGCTCGAGGATGGCTTCGATCGGACCGTACTCGATGCCGTCGACCTCGATGCCGTTCTCGAGCTGCTTGAGCTGCTCCTGGGTGACACTACCGAAAGCGCGGACGCGGTATTTGCGCAGCCAGCCGGTGGCGTCAGTTCGAGGACGCGCTTCAGGCCCCCGTCCTTGGTGAGCAGCAGCAGGCCCTCGGTGTTGATGTCGAGCCGGCCGATCGAGACGACGCGCGGCAGCCCCTGCTCCTCGAGCGTTTCGAACACGGTCGGGCGGCCTTCGGGGTCCTTTTCGGTCACCACGAGGCCCTGCGGCTTGTGGTAGAGCCAGACGCGGGTGCCCTGGCGGGCAGCGAGCGGCTGGCCGTCGACCTTCACCTGGTCCTTTTCGGTGATGTTGAAGGCGGGAGTGCGGATCACCTTGCCGTTGACGGCAACGCGGCCCTCCTTGATCCACAGTTCCGCGTCGCGGCGCGAGCAGAGCCCGGCGCGGGCGATGATCTTGGCGAGTCGATCGCCGGCAAAGGGAGTGGGGGTTTCGGCCATGTCATACTCCTGCGGGACCGGGCTTTTCGCCTTGGGTCAGCGCATCCTGAGCGCACCCGGCAGGGCATCGTGCCCTGGCAAAACGGTTGCGCAGCGAGAAAATCGGGGCTGTCCGGACGGCCAGCCCCGTAGACGAACGCCTAGCTCTTCTTCTTGAGCAGGGAGTTGCGGATCGCGATGGGACAGTTCGGGTCGTTGACCGCGACGAGCGTGCCGTCGGCGGCGAGGCAGACCAGATTTTCGTGGTTGGCGGTGACTTCGAAATACTGCTCGGGCGGCACGAAGATCGAGCGATTCTTGGCGAACGAGTAGTTCTTCATCTTGCCGGTGAGCTGCTTCAGTTCGGCAGCGGTCAGCGGCCGCCCGTCGGGCGTATTGAGGTCGACGACGCGGGCATGCTTGGCGCGCTCGATATCGGCGGCACTGAGGCCGGCAGTATTGATATCGGCCTTGTCGGAATCGGCCGGCAGCATGGCGACGGCGGGGTCGGTCTTTTCCGGCGGCGGTAGCACGGCGGTGCTCTTGGGAAGCACCAGCGGCCCACGCGGATTGGTCGGGTCGGGCTTGACCTCCTTGGGCACGAGACCGACGCCCTGGGCGGTCGAGGTCATGACCTCGCGCTCGAAGGTGCCGAAATCGCTGAAGGCGTTGGTGCCCTCGGTGGTGGTGCAGGCGCTCAGTCCCATTGAGACGAGCAGCATCGCGGCCAAAGCTGCAGACCGCCGCCCGATCGAGTCTAACGCCATGAAACTTCCCTTCCACACGCGGTTTCCGCGTTTTTCGGTGGTGCGCACGCCCGAACCGGAGACCGGCCGCCACTTTCCCGAGCGCTTTGCTATAGCCCACACAGGCGCCTAAGGCCAGATTCTGGCAGCAATTGGTTCACGCCGGGTTTGCAGCCTTACGGCGGCCGATTCCGAGGGCATCGAGAAGCAAAAGGCACACGCCGAGGCTGATGGCGGCGTCGGCAAGGTTGAAGACGAAGAGCGACGTGTCGCCGAAATGCAGCCAGAAGAAGTCGGCAACGCCGGGATAGATCAGGCGGTCGAGGGCATTGGACACGGCACCGCCGATGCAAATGGCCAGGCCCGCGCGGACCAGCGGCGACGTGCTGCGGGCCCACCAGACAATCAGCGCGCAGAGCGCAGCGGCGATGACGATGCCGATGCCCCAGACCGGGAGCGAGCTCAACAGGCTGTAGGACACGCCGGTGTTGTAGACGAGGCCGAGGTCGAGAAACGGCAGCACGGGTTTGAAGTGCCCCTCGGGCCAATGCATCACATCGACCTGCACATATTTGTGCAGCCGGTCGGCCGCGAAGGCGGCGACGCCGAGGGCGAGGCTGAGGATGAGGCCTTGGCGGGTCATAGGGTGACCCAGCAGTCAGCATGGCCTCTCTTCTCCCCTTGAGGGAGAAGGTGGCGCGCAGCGCCGGTTAAGGGGTTCTCGCCGAGATAGCGGTTGTGGAGAGAACCCCTCACCCGCCCTTCGGGCACCCTCTCCCTCAAGGGTAGAGGGCGATCGAGCCGCTGGCTCACGACTGGGTCGCTCACTGCAGCCCAGCCGCGGCGCGTTCGGCGAGGGCCTGGGCGTCGCGTTTGGACACGTCGCCGGCCATGTCGGCTTCGGCGAAGTAGCGGCGCGAGCGGGCGCATTGGCGGCCGAGGGTTTCGGCCTTGACAAAGACCACGCCGACGCCCCTGACCTCGGGCACCCCGAAGGCGCCCGCGGGGGCCGTACCGCTGTCGACTTCGAGGAATGAGGTGATCGACACCTCGGCCAGATCGACGTCGTCGAGAGCTGCCAAGAGATCCGGATTGCTGACGAAGACTTTCGGGGCCGCCTCGAGCGAGGAGCCGATGGTCTTTTCACGGCGGGCGATCTCGAGCGCGCCGTTGACGACCTTCCTCACCTCGCGGACGCGGTCCCACTTTTCGCCGAGCGCCGCGTCGGCCCATGCGGCCGGAACGACCGGGAACTGGCGGAGATGCACCGACTCGGCCGGGCCGGAATTGCGTTCTAGCCAGACCTCTTCCATGGTGAAGGTCAGGATCGGCGCGAGCCAGGCGGTGAGGCAGTCGAAGACGCTGGCCAAAACCGTCAGGCTCGCCTTGCGGCGGACCGAGGAGATCGGGTCGCAGTACAGCGCGTCCTTGCGGATGTCGAAGTAGAAGGCCGAGAGGTCGACGTTCATGAAGTTGCTGAGCGCCGCGACCACCCGCTTGTAGTCGTACTGGCCATAGGCCTCGCGGACGAGGCCGTCGAGTTCGAACAGGCGATTGAGGATCAGCCGCTCGAGTTCCGGCATGTCGGCAAGCGCCACCGCCTCCGCAGGCTTATAGTGCGCGAGGTTGCCGAGCAGCCAGCGCATGGTGTTGCGGAGCTTCCGATAGCTGTCGACGGTGGTGTTGATGATCTCCTTGCCGATGCGCAGGTCGTCGGCATAGTCGGAGGCCGCGACCCAGAGGCGGAGGATGTCGGCGCCATACTGCTTGATGATGTCCTGCGGGGCGGTGGTGTTGCCCAGCGACTTGCTCATCTTCTTGCCCTCGCCGTCGAGGGTGAAGCCGTGCGTCAGAACGCTCTTATAGGGCGCAAAGCCGTTGGTGGCGCAGCTTTCGAGCAGCGAGGAATGGAACCAGCCGCGATGCTGGTCGGAGCCCTCGAGGTACATGCTGGCGGGGAATTGCAGGTCCGGCCATTTCTGCTTGTTGCGCAGCACCCAGGCGTGCGTCGTGCCGCTCTCGAACCAGACGTCGAGGATGTCGTCGATCTTGGTCCAGTTGTCGGGATCGGGCACGGCATTGCCGAGGAAGCGCTCCTTGGCGCCCGGCTTGAACCAGGCGTCGGCGCCCTCCTCCTCGAAAGCCTGGCCAATGCGGTGGTTGACCGTCTCGTCTTTCAGGATCTCGTTGGTCTCGGCGTTGTAGAACACGGCGATCGGCACGCCCCAGGCGCGCTGGCGCGACAGCACCCAGTCGGGGCGATCGGCGATCATGGCGCGTAGCCGGTTCTGGCCGGCGGCCGGGTAGAACACCGTTGCGTCGATGGCCGCGAGAGCGCGATTCCTCAGCGTATCGGGCAAGGCCCCCTCACCCTGACCCTCTCCCCGAGGGGGCGAGGGGACACTGCCGCCGGCGATCGGGCGGTCCATGTAGACGAACCATTGCGGCGTGTTGCGGAAGAGGATCGGCTTCTTGCTCCGCCAGGAATGCGGATACTGATGCTTCAGCCGGCCGCGGGCGATGATCGTCTTGCGCTCGGCGAGCGCGGCGATGACGCGGTTGTTGGCGTCGCCCTTCTTGCCGCTGTCATCGAGGATGCGGGCACCCTCGAAACCAGGTGCGTCCTTGGTGTAGAAGCCGGCGTCGTCGACGACATAGGGGATGGTCGTGTCGATGCCGAGCGCCGAGATCTTGCGGGCCGAATCCATCCAGATGCCGAAATCGTCGAGGCCGTGGCCGGGCGCGGTGTGGACAAAGCCGGTGCCGACATCGTCGGTGACGTGCTCGCCATCGAGCAGCGGCACCTCGAAGCGGTAGCCGTCGCCGAGCCCGCGCAGCGGGTGGACGGTCGAAACGATCTTGCTGCAGTCGACGTCGGACAGGCGGATGAACTCCTCCACCTTGGCCTTGGCGAAGGTGTCGGCGGCGAGCTTGTCGGCGATGACGTATTTCTCGCCGGTTGAGGCCCAGTTGCCCTCGGGCGCCTTGGTGACCTCGTAGAGGCCATAGGCGATGCGGCTCGAATAGCTGATGGCGCGGTTGGCGGGGATGGTCCACGGCGTCGTGGTCCAGATGATCACCGAGGCGTCGAGGCTCTCGAAATCGGGCGTGCCGAAGGCGCCGTTGCCCGAATGGATCGGGAACTTCACCCAGATGGTGTCGCTCTCGTAGTCGGCGTACTCGATCTCGGCTTCGGCGAGCGCGGTGCGCTCGACCACCGACCACATGACGGGTTTTGAGCCGCGATAGAGCTGGCCGCTCACCGCGATCTTCATCAACTCGCGGGCGATCTGCGCCTCGGCGTCAAAGCTCATCGTCAGATAGGGGTTGGCCCAGTCGCCGATGACGCCCAGGCGCTTGAACTCCTCCCGCTGAGTGTCGACCCAGTATTGCGCGAAGGTGCGGCACTCGGCGCGGAATTCGTTGATCTCGACGGTGTTCTTGTCCTGGCCCTTGGCCCGGTACTGCTCCTCGATCTTCCACTCGATGGGCAGGCCATGGCAGTCCCAGCCCGGCACATAGGCGGAATTGTAGCCCAGCATGGTTTTCGAGCGGCTCACCAGATCCTTGAGGATCTTGTTGAGGGCGTGGCCGATGTGGATGTTGCCGTTGGCGTAGGGCGGGCCGTCATGCAGGGTGAAGAGCGGCCGGTCTTTGGCCTGCTCGCGCTGCAGGCGGTAGAGATCCATGTCTTCCCAGCGCTTCAGCCACACGGGCTCGCGCTCGGGCAGCCCGGCGCGCATCGGGAAATTGGTCTCGGGCAGGAAGAGGCTCGCCGAATAGTCGGTTTCGGCCGCGGCCTTGGGCGTGTCGTTCATAGGATTTTGGGCTCGAATGCAAGGAATTGCGGGCCTTTTAGCAACGAAGGGGGTTTCGGGCAAAGGCTGATTTGAGCCGCCCAGACCCGCCATGCGGCTCGCCGGCCCCCGGGGAGCGGCGACTGCCCCGTGCGTCAGCTCAGAAAGCGCTCGATCACCTGCCGCTGCAGCAGCTTGCCGTCGGGATCGGCGGCGGTCTTGAGGCGGGTGAACTCTTCGGCCCAGGCCGAGGTGCGGATGCGGACCGGCGGATCGGCGGCTTCGACCACGCCGACGATCGGCGCGGCGGCCTCGTCGGCGGTCTGGTAGGCGTTGGAACTGCCTCCCCGGCGCCGCGCACCGCCGAGATAGGCCTCGAGGATCGGCTTATATTCATCCTCGATCACGCCGCCCGTCGCCTGCACTTCGGACATGATGGTGGTGACGAATTCGGTCGAGATGCCGCCCGGCTCGACCGCCGTGAAGTTGATGCCGATGGACGGGGTCACGTAGGAGGCGAGCGACTCGGTGTAGCCCTCGACGGCGAAC
>JANXSI010000724.1 GCA_025352765.1 Devosia sp.
GCGATCGTCCCGACGATCAGGGCCCCTATGCCGAAGCCGATCGGCAGAGCCGGGAGCGTCATGACCGAGATACCGAAGACCCAGCCGGCGAAGGCTGTTCCGCACAGGAAGAAGCCAAGAAAATCCATGCGCCTTGGCTCATTGCGGGTCCAGTCCGGCAACAGCCAGCTGACGAGTGCAATGCCGAGGATGCCGATCGGCACGTTGATCAGAAAGATCCAGTGCCAGCTGGCGTAGGTGGTGATGAAGCCGCCAATGGGCGGTCCGACAATGGGACCAATCAGGCCGGGAATACTGAGCCACGCCATGGCATCGACGAGGTGGTTGCGTGGCGTGACACGAACCAGCACCAGCCGCGCCACCGGCGTCATCAGAGCCCCCCCGAAACCCTGCAGAAATCGCGAACCGACAAACGTCAGCAGCGAGTTCGAGATGGCACACGAAATCGACCCGAGCACAAAGATCACGATGGCCACTCGGAAGACGTTGCGGGCCCCCCAGCGGTCGGCCAGCCAGGCCGAGATTGGGATGAAGATCGCGAGAGCCACGAGGTACGCCGTCAGTGCCAGTTTTAGGGCGATCGGCTCGCTGCCGATGTCGTGCGCGATCGCGGCCAGCGAGGTCGCTATGACGGTCGAGTCCATGTTCTCCATAAACAGGGCGACGGCGAGGATGAGCGGAACCAGGCGGCTATACATTGGACTCTTGCGCTGAGGGAGCGGTCCCTCGGACTGTGGACTATGCGACGGCCTCGACCTTGGGCAGCGGTTTGACGTGATGGCCGGAAACATTGCCGCCCGAATCTGGCGGCAGTCGGAAGAATGCGAACGCGCTGACGGCAGCAAGCGTTGCCACCACGAACCAGGCGATGTGGAAGTCTGTGAGATCTAGCGGTCCGCCGCGGATCGTCGTCGACAGTTCGAGCACGCCGCCGGCGACGGCCACGCCTAGCGCGACGCTGATCTGCTGCGTCACGGCGGTAATCGCGGTCGCCTGGCTGGCATCGGCCTCGCTGATGTCGGCGTAGCCGAACACGTTGACGCCCGTGAAGAAGAAAGAGCGGGTGATGCCGCCTATGAACAGGCAGGCCATGAGCAGGAGATGCGGCGTTGCCGGTGAAAACAGGCCGTTCAGAGCGAGGAACGCGCAGCCTATCGCTGACGCGGCAGTCAGCATGCGGGGGGAAGCCGAACTGGGCGTAGAGCCGCTCTGCCACGAACTTCGAGAGGATCGCGCCGAACGCTGAAACAAATGTCGTCAAGCCGGACTCGAACGGTGAGAACCCGAACGTCAGTTGCAGCATCAGCGGCATCAGGAAAGGAAAGGCGCCGATCCCGATCCGAAAGAACAGCCCCCCGACCATCGCGGTCCGGAACAGCTTGTTCTTGAACAGCTTCGGGTCGAGCAATGGGAACTCGGCTCGCCGCGTGTGGAGCAGATAAAGCACCGTCGCGATGACCCCCACGACGATGGTGGCGTAGCCCATGGTCGTCGGAATGGCCGGCAGGCTGATCACCGAAAGTCCGAAGATGATGCCGGAGAAGGCGATCGACGTCAGCAAGAACCCCGCCAGATCGATCGGTCGTGGAGTGCGCGGCTCGGGCGGCGGCAGGAAACGCGTGGCGAGGACAATACCCAATATGCCGATCGGCACGTTGATCCAGAAGATCCAGTGCCAACTAAGGTAAGTGGTAAGAAAACCGCCGAGCGGCGGGCCGGTAAGCGGGCCCACCAGCGCTGGGATGGTCAGCCATGCCATCGCCGAAACCAGCTCGTTGCGCGGTGTCACCCGCAGCAGCACCAGCCGTGCCACCGGCGTCATCATCGAGCCGCCGACGCCTTGCAGAAAGCGGGAAAACACGAAAGTCGGCAGAGAGTTTGAGAACGCGCAGGCGATCGAGCCGACCACGAACACGCCGATGGCGATGCGGAAGATATTGCCGGCGCCGAACCTGTCAGCCGTCCAGCCCGAGATCGGAATGAAAATCGCCAGCGACACAAAATAGGCGGTCAGCGCCAGTTTTAGCGCAATGGGGCTACTCCCGATGTCCGCCGCGATGGCGGGGAGCGAGGTCGCAATCACAGTCGAATCCATGTTCTCCATGAACAGGGCGACAGCGAGGATCAGCGGAGTAATTCGGGTCAATCGGGGAACCGGTCTGGCCGGAAAACGAGGTAAGAGGGAAGAAATTAGCTATGGTCCTAACGAGTTCGCGGGCAACGCGGAAGCCTCAATCGCGTTACAGTGAGCCGCCGATTTTCTCATGCGGTTGACCAAGCGACCTCATTTGGTGTGAATAGGCGCCTTTGTGAACTATAGGGTTTTGATGAAAAGCTTCTCGTCGTCGAGCTTCGCCTCCGATCATGCCGTCGCGCTCGATCTTGCCGCTCAGGCCGTGCGCAAGGACCCTTACGCCCTGTTCACGGATTTCCAGTGGTTCCTGCTGGAAGGCAGGGACACGGTCTTTTTTACCGCCTTTTCCAAGGCCAAATTCGAGCCCGAGATGCTTCAGGGGCTGGTCGCGCAGATGGTGGCGCTGGCGCCGCAGTTGACGCACGGCTTCAAGGGGGCGACGCCCGGCCAGGCGTTTCCGCAGCACCTTCTTGAGGCGATCACCTCGGTAGAAGAGGTCGACAGCCTAAATGGCTATCCGGACAAATGGCTTTCGCACAGCCAGGACGTGTTCGATCACCCTGACCTGCCACTGTTCCGCGTCATGGCCGCCAATCTGACCAATGGACCGGATGAAGAGGGCCGGATGTCCGTGATCCAGGTGCGGTCGGCGCACTGTCTCATGGAGGGGTCCGACGCGGCGCTTCTGACTCGCTCGCAGACTGCCAATCACGGCATTCAGTCGAGTTCGGACAACCGGTTGGCCTGGTTGAAACGCGCCCGGGGTGCCTTGGCGGGTTATGCCATGGCGATCCTGTCGGCGACGGCTGCAGCCATCGTCAATCCGAAAGAGCGACCGCTGTTCTTCAAGACCCTGGCCTTGCCGCGCCAGCGAATTCGCGACCTCGCCCACACGCTCGGCGTCCGGCAGCGGTCGCTGTATTTTGCGCTGGTCACCTATGCGCTTCACTCCGAGAAGGATCGGCGGGTCAAGGACAAGGTGATCACGGCAGCCTACACCATGCTAGACACCAAGCGGACCGCCTCGGACGACGATTTCTTCCGGGTTCGGGCCATCCAGGCGGCGTTCCCCTTCGAAGCGGACTTCGCGACCTACGCTCGGGCCGTCGACAACGAGATGTCGGCGACCGAGACCAAGGACGTCACCAGCTTCCAGTTGGTGATCCTTGCCATGATGCGCGCGATGCGCAGCCTCAAGAAGGTTGTACCGTGGCTCATCACCGACAAGTTCTGGCGGCTGCAGGGAACGACCGCCGACCTCGTGCTGACACTGGTGCCGCCTCACCGCAGCATGGGTCCGATGACCGACTGGATGATCGAGCCCATCTATTGCGGCGCGTTCCACCAATCGACCAACATCTGCACGTTCTGCCCCGGCCGCGAGTTCATGACGCTCAGCTTCGTCGTTGAAGACCGTCACATGAGCCGCATTCCGCGGATCATGTCGCTGATCGAATCGCTGGAAGCCGCAGCGGTTTAGTCGCTTCCCAAAGCCGGGGGGTGGTGCTAATCACCCTCGCCAACCCGCGGGGACGCATGAGTCGTCCGCGCGGGCTTCCTGTATTCTCCAAGTAGAATGGAAGGGCCTGCCCTTGGCGAAAATCATTACCTCGATCACCGGCGATTCTGCGCTGACGTTTGACGACGTGCTGCTCCAGCCAGCGCGGTCGGACGTGCTGCCGACCGAGGTCGACATTCGAACCCGGGTCACCAAGGACATCTTCCTCAACCTGCCGCTGTTGTCGGCCGCCATGGATACGGTGACTGAGTTCAACATGGCGATCGCCATGGCGCAGGCCGGCGGTCTGGGCGTCATTCATCGCAATTTCGAGCCTGCCGAGCAGGCCGAGCAGGTCCGCCAGGTCAAGAGCTTCGAGAGCGGCATGGTGGTCAATCCGATCACCATTGGGCCCGACGCCACGCTTGCCGATGCACTATCGCTGATGAAGGCGAACCGGATTTCCGGCATTCCGGTGGTCGCCAATGGCGGCGCCGGAGGCCGTGTCACTGGCAGGCTGGTCGGCATTCTCACCAATCGCGATGTCCGCTTTGCGACCAACGAGCGCCAGAAGATCTCGGAGTTGATGACGCACGAGAACCTGATCACGGTGCGCGACGGCGTCAGCAAGGATGAGGCCAAGCGGCTCCTTCACACCAACCGCATCGAAAAACTCCTGGTCGTCGACGACGCCTACAATTGTGTTGGACTGATCACAGTCAAGGACATCGAGAAGGCTCAGCTCAACCCGCAGGCCGTCAAGGACGGGCAGGGGCGCCTCCGCGTCGCCGCCGCTTCGACCGTAGGCGATAAGGGCTATGAGCGCTCGATGGCGCTGATCGACGCGGGCGTCGACTTGCTCGTCATCGACACCGCCCACGGCCATTCGGTGCGCGTCGCCGAAGCCGTCGAGCGGGTGAAACGCGAGAGCAATTCGACACGCATCGTCGCCGGCAACGTCGCGACCGCCGAGGCCGTGAAAGCGCTGATCGACGCCGGCGCCGATTCAATCAAGGTCGGCATCGGGCCGGGATCGATTTGCACCACGCGCATCGTCGCCGGCGTCGGCGTGCCGCAACTCGCCGCCGTCATGGCGTGCGCCGAGGAAGCCGACAAAAGCGGTATTCCGGTGATCGCCGACGGTGGAATCAAGTTCTCAGGAGATCTGGCCAAGGCCTTGGCCGGCGGCGCATCTTGCGCGATGATCGGCTCGTTGCTGGCTGGTACCGATGAAAGCCCTGGCGAGGTCTATCTCTACCAGGGCAGAAGCTACAAAGCCTATCGCGGCATGGGCTCTGTGGGCGCCATGGCGCGCGGTTCTGCGGACCGGTACTTCCAGCAGGAGGTGCGTGACAGCCTGAAGCTAGTGCCCGAGGGCATCGAGGGGCAGGTGCCCTATAAAGGACCGGCCGGAAATGTGCTGCACCAACTTGGTGGGGGCCTTCGCGCGGCGATGGGATACACCGGGGCGCATACGCT
>JANXSI010000751.1 GCA_025352765.1 Devosia sp.
GCGCCCTGCAGGGCTTTATCGGCGGCGCCATGATTCCGTCGGTGTTCGCGGTCGCCTTCACCATCTTTCCGCCGTCGCAGCGGGCGATCGTGTCGCCGATCATCGGGCTGGTGGCGACGTTGGCGCCGACCATCGGGCCGACGGTCGGCGGCTACCTCACCAATGCGCTGAGCTGGCATTGGCTGTTCCTCATCAACGTGGTGCCCGGTATCATCGTGGCAGTCGCCGCGTGGGTGCTGATCGATTTCGACAAGCCGGAAAAGGGCCTGTTTGCGAAGTTCGACTGGTGGGGCCTGCTGGGCCTTGCGAGCTTTCTCGGGTCGCTCGAATATGTGCTCGAGGAAGGCCCGAGCAATGACTGGCTCAACGACCAGACGGTCATGATCTGCGCCATCATCATGGTGCTGGGCTGCATCCTCTTCTTCTGGCGGGCGTTCCGGGCGGAATCGCCGGTGGTCGACCTTAGCGCCTTCGGCAACGTCAACTTCAGCTTTGGATCGCTGTTCTCGTTCGTGCTGGGCGTGGGGCTCTACGGTCTCACCTACCTCTACCCCGTGTTCCTCGGACGCATCCGCGGCTACGACTCGATGATGATCGGCGAGACGCTGTTCATCTCGGGCCTCGCGATGTTCATGACTGCGCCGATCGCCGGCGTCCTGTCGGCCAGGATCGACCTGAGGGTCATGCTGTTCGCCGGCTTCCTGATCTTTGCCGGCGGCACGTTCATGTCGAGCCAGATCACCGCCGACTGGAGCTTCAATGAGCTGCTGTGGCCGCAGATCTTCCGCGGTGTTGGCATGATGCTGTGCATGGTCTCGATCAACAATCTGGCGCTCGGCACGCTGTCGCCGCAGAAACTCAAGGGTGCCTCGGGGCTGTTCAACCTGACGCGCAACCTCGGCGGCGCCGTGGGGCTCGCGATCATCAACACGATCCTCACCGACCGCACTGCGCTGCATGTCGAGCGGCTCAGCGAGCATGTGAACTGGAATAATCCGGCGGCCGTGTCGCAACTCAACTCGATGACCGCCAACGACAACGCCAGCGGTCTCGACGGCGCCGCCGCGGCGATCCAGCAGCTCGCCAATATGGTCCGGCAGCAGGCCTATGTGCTGAGCTTCATCGACGTGTTCCTGATGCTGACGGGGCTGTTTGCCATCCTCGCCTTCGGCATCCTGCTGATGAAGAAGCCGGCAGCTGCCGCCGCGGGTGGCGGCGGGCACTAGGCGCGCTAGATCAGAACGACGCTTTCCTGCTCGTTCGGATCCGTCCGGGCCAGCAGAGCCCGGGCCGGTTTGTCGGTCGGGTTGAACGGCTGGTGCGGCACGCCGGCCGGGATGTAGACGTAGTCGCCCTCGTGCACCACATCGGTGAACTCGAGATTGGGGCCGTGCCGGAACGAGGTAGAGCCTTCGAGCTGGTAGATCGCGGTCTCGTGGTTGGCGTGATAGTGCGGCTTGGCCTCGGCGCCGGGCGGCATGACCAGCAGGTGCATGCAAATCCCTTCCGATCCCGAGGTTTCCGCCGAAACGCCGGCGAAATAGTCGAGCCCCTGCTTGCCGTGGAACGCGGCGCCGCCGCGGATGACCTTGCACTGCTTCATGATCGCCTCCCGGAGCGCGCAATCTAGCGCCGCGACGCGCCATTGCGAAGAGACTTCAACTCTCGCCGTCGCCACGATCGGCGGTGAGCGAAAGGCTCAGCCGGACCGGTCCCTCGCCGTGGTCGCGGATGAGAATCTCGAGCGAGTCGCCATTGGTGGCGGGCAGCGCATCGCGGCTCATGTCGGCAATGGCGCGACGGCCCTCGGCGATGGCGCGGTCCATATCGGGGAAATCCATTCCGACATCGTCACGGTGGAGACCCTGGGCATCCCGGATGTCGAAATAGTATTTTGGCATGGCGGTTAGCGGGGCTCGCGGTTGAGATGCAGGTAGTCCGGCTCGAAGGCGGCGCGCCGCTGCAGGCGGGGCCAGTCGAGAACGCACACGGTCTGGCCCTGCCAGGTGATGAGGTTCTCGCCGCGAAGTTCCTGCAGCACGCGATTGACGTGCACTGCCGAAAGTCCCAGGGCATCGCCCAGTTCCATCTGGGTGATGGGGAACTCGAAGCTTTGGTCATGGACCATGCCAATCACGTCGAGCCGGACGTAGAGCTCGCAGATCAAGTGTGCGAGATGCTCGACGGCCGAACGACGACCCATGGCGACGACCCACTCGCGGGTGATGGCACTGTCGATCAGGGTCATCAGCCAGAGCAGCCGGGCGAGATGCGGGTG
>JANXSI010000001.1 GCA_025352765.1 Devosia sp.
GCCTTCGCCGACGGCACCTCGGTCGCCCGCATGCGCGCCGCCGGCATCGATCCGCGCGCCGCGCTCGGCGACAACGACGCCTACACCGCCTTCAACGCCATCGGCGACCTCCTCGTCACCGGCCCCACCGGCACCAACGTCAACGATTTCCGGGCCATCCTCATCCGCTGAGCCTTCTTCACCCTCCCCCATGCGGGGAGGGTAACGAAGCTCGGACCGCAGGTCCGCTAGCGAAGCTGGGGTGGGGGTGGCGGCGCCCGGTCACTCGCGCGTCGTTGCTCACGCGAACTTCCCTGACGAGGGGGAGGGGAGCAATCAAAGTGCTCGCGTTGATCGTCCGAGCCCCCCTTCCCAACCCAGTCCCAAATCCTTTAACTGCGCCCAAAGCGTGAGGGAGCCTCGTCATGGCCAAAAAGAAAATCGCCGTCATCGGCATCGGCAAGATCGCCATCGACCAGCATCTGCCGGTGATCGACAAATCCAAGGATTTCGAGGTCGCGGCGACTGTCAGCACCCGCATGGTGGCGCACCGCGACCTGCCGGTGTTCAAGACCCCGGCCGAACTCTACGCCAAGATGCCCGAAATCGAACTGGTGGCCATCTGCACGCCGCCCGGCGTCCGCCACGGCTTCGTCCGCGAGGCGATCGATGCCGGCAAGCACATCCTGATGGAAAAGCCGCCGACGCCGACCATTTCCGAGCTCGACGACCTCGTCGCCTACGCCAAGAAGAAGAAGCGCATCCTGTTCCAGACCTGGCACAGCCGCTACAACGAGGCGGTCGACGCCACCAAGAAGATCCTGAAGAAGGACGGCGTCAAATCCGTGCGCATCGACTGGCGCGAAAGCGTCCGCAAATGGCACCCCGGCCAGGATTGGGTGTGGGAGCCGGGTGGCTTCGGCGTCTGCGATCCGGGCATCAATGCGCTGTCGATCTTCACCAAGATCCTGCCCTTCCCGGTGTTCGTGGAAGCGGCCAAGCTCAAATTCCCGGCCAACCGACAGACCCCGGTCGATGTCGAACTGACGTTCAAATCCGCCGAAAAGCACCAGCCCACCCTCAGCGCCGGCTTCAACTGGCTCGAGGAGTCGGGCGAGATCTGGACCGTCGCCATCACGACGCTGCGCGGCGACGAGCTGCTGCTCGAAAAGGGTGGCACCGTGCTCAAGGTCAACGGCGCTGTGGTGATCGAGAACCCCTCCGAGGAATATGAGCGGATCTACGAGCACTTCGCCAAGCTCTTGAAGAAGGGCAAGTCCGACGTCACCGACGAGCCGCTCCGCCTGCTCGCTGACGCGTTCCTCCTCGGCTCGCGCGAAAACGTCGAAGACTTCCACTGGTAGGGAGGCTCTGATGGCGAAAGCCACCGGCATCGGCGGGCTGTTCTTTCGGGCCCGCGATCCCAAGGCGCTCAGCGCCTGGTACGAAACCCACCTCGGCGTCACCGGCTATTGGCCGCAGGACGCCGGGCTCACGGTGTTCGCGCCGTTCAAGGCCGACACCGACTATTTCCCCGCCGACCGGCAGTTCATGCTGAATTTCCGGGTCGACGATCTCGATGGCCTGATGGCGGCCCTCACCGCCGCCGGCATTGCCGTCGAAACCCGCGCCGAGTGGGACACACCCCAGACCGGGCGCTTCGCCCGCATCGCCGATCCCGAGGGCAATCCGATCGAGCTGTGGCACCCGCCCGCCGACTGATCAGGCCGTGCGCGTCTTGTGCATGTTGGGCAGGAACACCGTCAGCAGCCCGAGCAGCGGCAAATAGCTGGTGATCTGGAACACATAGGCGATGCCCCGGCTGTCGGCCACCGCCCCGAGCGCCGCCGCGGCGATGCCGCCGATGCCGAAGGCGAAGCCGAAAAAGATCCCCGCCACCATGCCGACGCGGCCCGGCAGCAGCTCCTGCGCGAACACCACGATCGCCGGAAAGCACGACGAGAGGATGATGCCGATGAACATCGACAGGACGATTGTCCAGGTGAAATCCGCATAGGGGAGGAGCAGCGCGAAGGGCAGCGCCCCGAGGATCGAGAACCAGATGACGAACTTCGCCCCGAAGCGGTCGCCGATCGGCCCGCCCAGGAACACGCCGATCGCCGCCGCTCCGAGGAACACGAACAGCAGCGTTTGGCTGAGCGGCACCGAAACGCCGAACTTGTCGATCAGGTAGAAGGTGAAATAGTTCGAGATCGCCGCCATGTAGGCGTTCTTGGTGAGCGTCAGGATGGTGAGAACGACGAGTGCAACGATCGTCGTCCGCCGGTCGAACGGCAGCGTCGTGCTGGCTTTGGGGCGGCTCGCCGCCGCCTTCTGGTGTGCCGTGTACCAGCGCCCGACCCAGCCGAGGATGAGCATGCCGAGGAGCGCGGCGACGCCGAACCAGGCGATCGAACTCTGCCCGTGCGGCACGACGACGAACGCCGCCAGCAGCGGCCCCAGCGCCTGCCCGGCATTGCCGCCCACCTGGAACGTCGACTGCGCAAAGCCGAAGCGCCCGCCCGAGGCGAGCCGCGCGACGCGCGAACTTTCGGGGTGGAACACCGCTGAGCCGAAGCCGATCAGCGCCGAGCCGACCAGCAGCAGCCAGTAGTCGCGCGCAAACCCCAGAACGATCAGCCCCACCAGCGTTGAGGCCATGCCTCCAGCGATCGAATAGGGCAGCGGCCGCTTGTCGGTATAGATGCCGATCATCGGCTGCAGCAGCGACGCCGTGCACTGGAAGGTCAGCGTCAGAAGGCCAAGCTGCACATAGTCGAGCCCGTAGCTCTGCTTGAGGATCGGATAGATCGCCGTCAGCAGCGACTGCATGATGTCGTTGATGAGGTGACAGGCGGCCACCGCGAAGATGATCGCAAACGCCGTCTTGGGCGCGGCGCTGTGGGGCAAGGCGGTCACGGTCACGTCAAAAGGTCCCGAAAATCCTGAAGGAATGGCTCATCTCTAGCCCCGCGCGACGGTCCTGCCGAGTCCGCCAATCGATGGATACGTCCATCTCCGCCGGATAAAGCAGCCCCCGGACCTCGGCTCTCGCCGTCGAGCTCCTCACGGGCCCACGGACTCTCAGGAGACCTCATGGTGAGCCTGTGGACCACGAGGTCGGGCACGGCAGCCTCTCAACTCCTAGTCCTCGTCCTTCGAGATGAGGATCTCGGTTTTCGAAGTCGTCTCCCTCCCCCATGCGGAGCTTCGGAGCGACGGCGCAGCCGGCAAATCGATCCAGTGGATCGATTTGAGCGGAGAAGGCCACGGCAGTGGCGGGGATCAAGGGTGGGGGGCGAGGAGCCCGGTCGCGGTCGATGGGCACCGGGTCCCCTTCTCCCCTTGAGGGAGAAGGTGCCCGAAGGGCGGATGAGGGGTTCTCTCCACATCCGGGTGGCTGAAGCGACCCCCTCCGACGCCTCCGGCGCCACCTCCCCCGCGCGGAGCGCAGGGGAGGACCCGACTGCAGCCTTAAGTGACATTCTGCTGCACCCAATTCCCCAGCCCCACCAACCCCTTGCACGAAATCTCGCGCAACTTATCGACGCCCTTTCGGCCCATGATAAATTGCCCCCGCTGCCGTCATCTGACGCGAGGTGCTGACGAGGCGCCGATGGCAGCGGTGGTGGAGGGGTGGTCGCACCTCTCGTGGCGCGGCTTGGGAACTGGGCGGAAACGCGCGCTCCCCGGGTCGTTGGACCTTACAGCCACCGCGGAGGAGCGCTGGGTGTCTCACCAAAACACCCAACAGTTCGGAGGCGCCCAGCGCTCTCCGTTCGCGGCTCAACTTTGAGCCGCGAAGGCAAACCCGGAAGTCGCCAGACTGTCCGGCGCCTCCGCTCGTCCATTGACCTCGATCAACACACTCGGGCAGTTTGCGGCAGAGGAGTCTCCCCATGTACGATACGCTGATCGGTTCGACCCATCCGCTCGCCGCGCGCGAAGCCCAGACCATAGCCATCCCCGAGGATGAGCGCGTCTGGGTCCCGCAAGCCGAAGGCGTGTGGTTCCGGCCACTGCTGCTCAACACGCTGCAGGGCCAGTGGTGCAATCTGCTGCGCGTCCGCCGCGCCGGCATCCTGAGCCGCCACCTGCATCCCGCCCCGGTGCACGGCTATGTCATCAAGGGCCGCTGGCACTATCTCGAGCACGACTGGGTCGCCGAAACCGGCTCCTACGTCTTCGAGCCGCCCGGCGAGATCCATACCCTCACCGTCCCGGCCGACTGCCCCGAGATGATCACCTTCTTCAACATTTCCGGCTGCATGGTCTATCTTGACACCGACAACAAGCAGATCGGCTTCGAGGACGTCTTCACCAAGATCGACATGTGCCGCAAGCACTACGCCCAGAACGGCCTCGGCGCCGACTACGTCGACCAGTTCGTCCGATGAGCGCCGCGGTGCAGCAGTCAGCACGAACTCCCTCGCCCCTTCGGGGAGAGGGCAGGGTGAGGGGGCCTTGGCAATGACCGACAATTCCTGGGCGACTCCCTTTTATGCCAACGCCACTGTCGTC
>JANXSI010000007.1 GCA_025352765.1 Devosia sp.
ATGTCGATGCCGCGGGTCGGCTCGTCGAGGATCAGCACTTTCGGATCGGTCAGCAGCCAGCGGGCGAGGATCGCCTTCTGCTGGTTGCCGCCAGAGAGTTCGCCAATGGGCTGGCGTAGCGAGGCCAGCCGGATGCTGAGCTTCTTGACTGAGTCGAGTGCAAGGGCTTTCTCGATGCCACGCCGGATGACGCCGCCGGGCGCGAACAGCTTCGGTACCGCGACGGTGATGTTCTGCTCGACCGAAAGCGTGCGGAAGATCCCTGCGACGGCGCGGTCTTCCGGCACGAAGGCGAGGCCCAGTGCGATGGCGTCGTTGGGCGAATGGATCTCGACCGCCGTGCCGTCGACCTTGATGGTCCCGGAGGCGGCCGGCGCCACGCCGAAGATGGCGCGGGCGACGTCGGTCCGCCCGGCGCCGACGAGGCCGCCGAGGCCGACGATTTCGCCGCGTCGCACAGTCAGGCCGATGTCCGAAAAGAAGCCGGGCAGGGTGAGGTTCTCGACTTCGAGTGCCACCTCGCCGATGACGGTGCCGTGCTTGTGCATATACTCCTGCAGCGGCCGCCCGATCATCTGGCGGATGATATCGGCGTCGCTGAGATTGGTGATGCTTTCGGTTGCGACCTTGTTGCCGTCGCGGAAGATCGTCACGCGGTCGCAGAGCGCGCGGACCTCTTCCAGCCGGTGCGAGATGAAGACGATGGTCCGACCTTCGTCGCGCAGTCGCCGCGCGATGGTGAACAGCGTCCCCACTTCCTTGGGCGTCAGCGGCGCCGTCGGCTCGTCCATGATGATGAGCCGGCTGTCGGACGCCAGTGCCCGCGCGATCTCGACCATCTGCTGGTCGGCGATCGAAAGGCCCCGCATCGGCTTGGTGACGTCGATCTTGACGCCCAGCAGGTCCATCAGCCGTCGCGCTTCCCGTGTCATGGCCGCCCACGGCACACGGCCAAGCAGCGCGCCATCGGACCGCCCGAGCACGAGGTTCTCCGCGACCGAAAGGTCGGGGAACGAGATCGGCTCCTGATGGATGAGCGTGATGCCGAGCTTTTGCGCGACGATCGGCGACGAAATCTCGACCTGCGTCCCGTTGAGCGAAATCGTACCCCTGGTCGGCCGGTGAACGCCGGCGAGGATCTTTGCGAAGGTCGACTTGCCGGCGCCGTTCTCGCCCAGGAGTGCGTGGATTTCGCCGCGTGCGAGGTCGAGGTCGACGTCGCGCAACACTTCGACAGCAGCAAACTGCTTGCTGATGCCACGTGCCGAAATCAGCGGGCCGGCGGCCTGGGCCATAGTATCGGTCATGGTCACCGGCCGGCCGGCGTCGGCGAGGCGGGATCGATCAGACCCTGGGCCTTGAGGTCGGACCAGAAACTGGCCGGGATCGGGGCGTCCACCGCGGCGACGTTCTGCGTCACCTCGCTTGCCTTCGCAGCGCCCGGAATCACTGAAACGACGATCGGGTGCGCGAGGACGAACTGCAGCGCCGCGGCGGGGAGGGCGACCTTGTGCGCCGCGCAAACGGCTTCGATGCCCCGCACCTTCGTCTGGATCTCAGGCGACGCCTTGCCATAGGCATAGTGCTGCGGCCCTCCCGAGCCGGTGACCAAGATACCCGAAGCGAAGGGGGCGCCGATGATCACCGAGACACCGCGCTTGGCGAGATTGGCCATGCCGGCATGGAGGCTCTTTTGGTCGAGCAGCGTATAGGGCATGGCGACGAGGCAGAAATCGAGGTCGACGAGGCTCGCAGTGTTTTCGAGCGCCTCGTCATTGTTGATCCCCATGCCGAAGGCCTGGATATCACCGGCCTTCTTCAGCTCTTCGAGCGCCTTGATGCCGCTCTCGACCAATTGTTTTTCGTAGCCGTCCTGCTTGTCCCCGTGAAAGCTGCGGTCAAGGTCATGGATCACCAGCGCGTCGACCGTGTCGATCGCGAGCCGCTGCAGCGCCTGCTGGTACGAGCGCATGATGCCATCATAGGTGTAGTCGAAATTGACCTCGAAATTCAGCCCGCCGACCCACGGCGCACGATCGAAATGCGCCGGGTCTCTGGGACGGAACAGCGTGCGTCCGACCTTGGTGGTGAGTTTGAACTCGCTGCGCGGCCGGTTGCGCAGATAGTGGCCGAGCCGGTGCTCGGACAGACCCCGGCCGTACCACGGCGCGGTGTCGTAGTATCGCACGCCCGCGTCCCACGCCGCGTCGACCGTGGCCTTCACATCGGCTTCGTCGACCCGGTTGTAGAGTTCGCCAAGATGCGCGCTGCCGAAGCCGAAGCCGGGCAGCGTAAGGCTCGTGGAGCCCACCTTTTTCAAGGTCGCGGAACTGTTCACCAAAGCTCGTCTCTCCCTGGTCGCACCGGCGGACTGACCGTCCGCTCTGTTTGCTTGATCGATAAGTTGTCAGACAAAAATTAGTTTGACAAGTTTTAATCCGAACCGTCATGCTGTCAATCGTCGTGAACCAGCACACCAAGATGCGGGCACACGAAGGGAGC
>JANXSI010000034.1 GCA_025352765.1 Devosia sp.
ATGCCCGGCTCTCCCGGCGGCTGATCAGCACGCGCGCCGCCAGCACGATGATCAGAATTGCGCCGTTGGCAGCAACCTGCCAGTCGGGTGGGATGTGCATGAATGTCAGCAGCGGCGACGCCGCCATCGCCAGCGTCAGCGCGCCTATCACCGCGCCGATTGGAGACACGCGGCCGCCGACGAATTCGCCACCGCCCAGAATCACGCCGGCAATCGACAGCAGCGTGTAGCCATTGCCGATATTGGCGTCGCCCGAGGTTGTCGTGCCGATCAGCGCCATGCCCGAGAGCACGCCGAAGAGGCCCGCGAGGCCGAACATGATCATCTTGGTTCGCAGCAGCGACCAGCCCGCCCTGCCGATGGCCTGGCCATTGCCGCCGGCCCCGCGAAGCACCGCGCCATAGGATGTTCGCATCAGTCCGAAATGCGCCACCGCGGCGATGAGCACAGCGGCGATGATCGGAAACGGCACGAAGGGCGGCTTGAAACCCATCAGCGCCAACAGCCAGTCGGGCGCCTTGCCGCCCGGCGTCGGCAACATCAGGATGGCGAGCCCCTGCCAGACGAAGCTCATCCCGAGGGTCACCACGATCGAAGGAAGGTTGCGCAGGTAAATCAGCGCCCCAACCGCCGCATAGACCGCGATCGCGGACACGAGCACTGCGATGCCGAGCGGCGGATTATCGTGCAGCCAGGTGGCCGTGACGCATCCGACGAAACCCACAAACGGCCCGATCGACAGATCGAGTTCGTTGATGGTGATCACGAACATCTGCGCAATCGTCGCCAGCGCGATCGGGATGGCAAGGTTGAGCATCAGGGTGAAGCCCAGATAGCTGATCGCCCGCGGGTTGAGCCAGGCGATGCCGATCACCACCAGCGCCAGCGACAGGGCGGGCAGCAGCGCGCGGAGCAGGCGTGGCAGGCTCGTGCGCATCGCGGCGCCCCGCTTGGCGAGATCGGTCATGGCGAAGCCTCGGCGAACGAAGACTGGATGACCTTCTCTTCGGTAAACTCGCCGCGGTTGAGGTTGGCCACGATGCTGCCGTTACGGAACACGTAGACGTGGTCGCAGTTGTCGAGTTCCTCGGTTTCGGTGGTGTACCACAGGAACGTGCGGCCGTGCCGCGCCTCGTCCCGGATAAGCCCGTAAACCTCGAGCTTGGTCCCGATGTCGACGCCGCGCATCGGGTCGTCCATCAGGATGATGCGGGCATCCGATCCCAGTGCCCGCGCGAACAGGGCCTTCTGCTGATTTCCTCCGGACAGCGACAGCATGTTGTTGTCCATATCGGGCGTGCGGATCCTGATCCGGTCCTGCCATTCGCGCGCCATGCCCGCCTCGAGATCGGGAGCGATGAACGGGCCGCGCCGTAGCCGCCCGAGCGAACGGATGCCAATGTTCTGGCTGATTGACCATAGCGGGAAAACCCCGTCGGTCTGCCGGTCGCCGGCAACCAGCGCCACGGCCGAGTTGACCTCCATGCCGGAGCGGCGATGCGTCGCCGCATCGAAGATGTCGAGCAGCAGTTTAGTTTGCCCATGTCCGGCAAGACCGGCAAGCCCGATGACTTCGCCCGCATGCGCGACCAGCTCAGCTGCGTCCTGTTGCTGCGCCGGCCGCGCCCGAACCTGGACCGGCGTCTCGCCGCGGGTCTTGGCCGAGGCGGGCGCGGAGTCCCTGGCGTGGGCCTGTGCACCGCCCATTGTAGCTACCAGCCGGTTGCGATCGAACGTTCCGGCAGCGTCCGCGGCGACGACCTTTCCGTCGCGCATCACCACGATCCGGTGGGAGGTCTCGAGGATCTCGCCCAGGAGGTGGGAAATCAGGATGCAGCTCACGCCCTCTCCGGTGATCCGGCGTACGAACGACAGCAGCTGACCGGCCGTGTGCGCGTCGAGCGACGAAGTCGGCTCATCGAGGATAACGAGGCGCAGCGGATCGTCGGTCACCGTGAAGGCGCGCGCCACCTCGACCATCTGCCGCTGGCCGATTGGCAGATCGCTCACCACGTCGTTCGCATCGATGCCGTGGCCGGGAAAAATCTCGTCGAGCTTTGCGCCAACGAGCGTCGCAGCCCGCCGGCGCCAGCCCCAGCCGCGAATGGCCCTATGGCTAACCCGCGCATTCTCGGCGACGGTCAGGTTCGGACAGAGCGACAGCTCCTGGAAGACGCAGCGGATGCCCAGACGATGGGCAGTGAGCACCGAATAGCCGGACTGGAGGATGCCTCCCACGGTCACCGTGCCACGGTCGGCGGTGCCGGTGCCGGCGAGAATGTGCATGAGCGTCGACTTGCCGGCCCCGTTGTGGCCGACGAGACCGACGCACTCGTTGGCGCGGACGGCAAAGTCCACGCCGTCG
>JANXSI010000080.1 GCA_025352765.1 Devosia sp.
GCCGATCGCCTCGCCGCCGGCATCGTCCCTACGCTCAGTGTCGCCGACAACGTGACTCTGCCGATCCTCAAACGCTTCAACAGCTACCTCCTCAGCTGGCGCGGCATCGACCGACGGGCGCGCGAACTCAACGAGGCCCTCGACGTACGACCGCGCGACCCGTCGCTGCCGATGTCTGCTCTGTCGGGCGGCAACCAGCAGAAGGTGCTTCTGAACAAATGGTTTCAGATGCATCCGAAGTTGGTGCTTCTTGATGAGCCGACGCAGGGCGTCGACGTGGGCGCGCGTGAGCAGGTGTTCGGCGACATTCGCCGAATTGCGGCAGAGGGCGCTGCCGTTATCTGCGCCAGTTCCGATCACGAGCAGCTTGCCGCGATCTGCGACCGTGTTCTGGTCATGAGCCGGGGCCGCCTCGTCGCCGTCCTCGAGGGCGAGGCGATCTCCAAGTCCAAGATCGCTGAAGCCTGCTATGCCCGCCCTCAAACCGTTTCTCCGGAGGCCCAACTGCATGGCTGACCTCACCGCTGATAAGGGGAGAAAGCGCCGACAAGGCTGGGTCGACAACGGCGAACGTTACGGCCTCGTCATCGCCTGGATCGCCGTCATTGTCGTCTTCACGATCCTTGAGCCAGGCGTATTCCTCACCTGGACCAATTTTTCGACCATCTTCGGCTCGCAGGCGGTGCTCGTGACGCTTGCCCTTGGCCTGATCATTCCGCTCACCGCGGGCGACTACGATCTGTCGATTGCCGGGAACCTGACCCTGACATCGATGCTAATCGCGGTCCTTAATGTCTACGTCCACGTGCCGATCCTGCTCTGCCTCGTCGCGGCGCTCGCCGCCGGCCTGCTCATCGGCGCCATCAATGCCTTTCTGGTATTGTACTTCCGGATCAACTCGCTGATCGTCACGCTGGGCCTCGGCACGTTCCTGCACGGCGTAACTCTGTGGTTTTCTGGCTCGAACACCATTTCAGGGATCGATTTCGCCCTGCCCACGGCGGTCATCGTGACGCGGCTGTTCGGCATCCCTCTGGCCTTTTACTACGCACTCATCCTGGCCCTCGTGATTTGGTATGTGTTCGGCTACACGGCGGCCGGGCAGCGCCTGCTGTTCGTCGGTCGCGGCCGCGAAGTTGCCCGCCTCTCGGGAATCCGGGTCGATCGGGTGCGCACCATGACGTTTCTCGCCTCGGGTCTGCTCGGCTCGATCAGCGGCATCCTCTACGCCGGCACCACCGGTTCAGCCGATCCCAGTTCCGGGCTGTCGCTGCTGCTGCCGGCGTTTGCGGCCGCCTTCCTCGGCGCCACCAGCATCACGCCGGGACGGTTCAATCCCGTGGGCTCAGTAATCGCCGTCTACTTCCTCGTCACCGGCATTGCCGGCCTCTCGATCCTCGGCATCTCTACGTTCGTGCAGGATCTATTTTACGGTGGCGCCCTAGTCGTCGCCGTGGCGCTATCGCAACTGGTTCGCGGCCGCCAGGAAAGGACCACCTGATTGCCAAAGATCGAGATCGACCCCGGCTTCGTCGAACGGATGATTCTTGAGTTCGGCGCCGTCGGTGCGCACAGCGGCACTGGTGTATGGCGCACCGTCTATTCACCCGAATGGGTGCGAGCCAACGACCTCTTCACCGCGCACGGCGAGGCGTTGGGTTTGGCCATGCGCAGTGACGCGGTGGGAAATGTCTGGGGTGCGCTCCGAGGCAGCGAGCCTGGTCCCTCGATCGTTTCCGGCTCGCACATGGACACGCAGACCCCCGGCGGTCGCTATGACGGAACGCTTGGCGCGCTCAGCGCCCTGATCGCCATTGGCGCGCTGCGGGCGCAGTTCGGGCAGCCCAGGCGAACGCTCGAGGCTCTCTCGCTGTGCGAAGAAGAAGGCAGCCGGTTTCCTGGCGCCAATTTCTGGGGCTCGCGGGCGATCACGGGACAAATCGGCTCGACCGATCCCGATACCACCAAAGCCTACTCCGGCGAGACGATAGCGGACGCGATGCGAGAGGTTGGCCTCGATCCACACGCAATCCCCAGCGCCCGGCGCGATGACATCGAACAGTTCGTCGAGCTCCACATCGAGCAGGGCCCGATCCTTGAGGACGCCGGGCTGTCGGTGGCCATAGTCGACGCGATCACCGGCCTCCGCCACTATCGCGTCGTGCTGACCGGCGAGCAGAACCACGCGGGCGCCTTCCCGATGGACCTGCGGCGCGATCCGATGGCCGGTTTCGCCGAGATCGCCAGCGGTGTCATCAACACGGCGCA
>JANXSI010000113.1 GCA_025352765.1 Devosia sp.
TTGGGCAAGGCGGAAATCTTGGCGACGATTTCGTCCTTGCTGGACTGCTGATCGACGGAACCCCGCAGATACCAGCGCTCGCCGTCGAACCCGAGGTGACCCTTGGGCAGCTCGGCCAGGGATTCGATCCCGGCGATGGCATTGGTGATGAAGTCCGCCGGCAGATTTGCGGTGACCACCAGACCGTCGGTTGCTGCGCCGCCTGCAAGGGTGGCGAAATACTTGCCGGCCGCGTCGGCCGGAACGGCGCCCTTCAGCGCGATGACCGCCCCCTGCTCCTTGGTCGCAGAGAACACCAGGTTTCCGGGCATCGGCGGGACAATTTCGAGGTTCGTTGGGGCGATTTCCCGGATCTGCTGCTCCGGCTCGGACGACGCGGCCTCGCTGGCCGGCTGATCCGACGAGGACGCGCTGGACAGCGGTTCGGACGCGGGTTCGCTCAAGGACATTTCCGATGCCGAGGACGACTCTGCGCTCGACGGCGCTGAGGATGAGGCCTCAAGCGATACGACGTCGGGGGAAGAAATGAGAGCACTCGACTCGGGCGGCGCACTCGAGGGTTCGGCTGACGCCGCGCTGGGATATCCTGTTAGCAGATTGCTCCAAAGCGCACCGCCCTTGCTGCCCTTGGACAGGGCCGCGATCGCGGCATATCCGTCGGCATCGCTGGCGACATCGCCGGTGAGCGACCATTTCGAGCCGTCAAACGCGGCCTTGCCGTTGCTCAGATGCGCGAGAGCGGCAAGGCCGGCGCGGAGATCTTCGGCGAAGCCTGCGGGGTCTCCCGACGCAATGGTCATGCTGTCGCGCCCGACGGAACCGGCCGCCGCAGTTGCTTCAGACTTGAGGGCCGCATCGGGAACATATCCGGTCAGCTCGATGCTGCCGTCGTCGGCCTTGGTGGCCGACCAGAGATAGGGCGTGACGACCGGTGCGGCGTCCTTGGCCTGGATCGCGATCTGCCATTCCGACGGGTTGATCCGCGCACTGAGCGCGGTCTGGATTGCTTCGCGCTGGGCTGCGGTGCTTGTTCCGCCGGTCAGACTCCAGCGCGTTCCGTTGAGGGACAACGAGCCCTCGTCCAAGGACTCCAGCGCATCGAGCCCCGCTAGGGCGCTGCTGCCGAAATCAGCCGGTGCGCCGGCGCCCAATATGGTGCTGTCGGCCGCACCCGGGAGACGCGTGCGGGCGACCCGCTGGAACGCCTCGCTCGGAACAAAACCGGAAAGATTGATCGGCGATCCCGAGCTTTTTTGCGCCCGCCAGACAAATGGCGTGATGGTCGGCAGGCTCGGTGGCGCCGCGGTCTCGGGCAGATGCACGTCGTACGACCACCCGGCCGTTCTGAGGCCGGCAATCGAATAGGCCGCGTCTGCGGCAAAGCCCTTCATCGGACTGTCGACAACGCCTTCGAGCGCCCAACTGCTGCCGTTGAAAACCAGGCTGCCCGAATCGAACAGCGCGAGGACTCCAAGCCCCTTCTGTACCGACGCCGCAAAGCTATCGGGAGCGCCGTCGGCAAGTTCCGTGGTGTCGGCGGCGAGATCGGCAATCAGCTCGTGTTGTGCATCACGGAGCTTTTCGTCCGGAACATAGCCAGCCAGGCTGACTTTGCCCGCACCATCCTTGGTCGCCGACCAGACGAATGGGGCCGCGACGGGCGGGCGGACTTCGGCCGCAGCAAGGCTCAGGCCCTGCGGAGCACCCTGCTTGAGCAGTTCCAGCAAGGCCTTGAAGTCGGCGATGGTGGTGGCGCGGCCACCTATGCTGAGGCGCTCTGCCTTGATCCCGAAATCGCCTTGCTCGAGATGCGTGAGCGCCGCCAGTCCGAACTCGATGGCCGAGTCGAAGCGCTCGGGAGCGCCGCGGCCAAGGACCAGCTTGCCCGCATCGGCGCCGGGCAAAGAAACGAGCCGGTCACGGGTCGCCGCGTCCGGGACGAAACCCGAAAAGACCAGCTTGCCGCCGACCTTCTGGACATTGAGGGAGAACTCGGCGATCCGCGGCGGCTCAAGGGTTACGGTGCCGCCCAGCTTGGTGACGGCCGCGGTTACGCGATCGGCGATCTCGGTCGTGGCGGGAGCGCCCGAAAGAGCGATTGCTCCATCCTTGATCGAGACCTCGCCACGTTCGAGAAGCAAGAGAGATTCAAGCAAAACCAGCGTGTTATCGGCAAAGCCTGAAGGCTCGCCCGAAGCCAGTTGCAGGCTGGT
>JANXSI010000121.1 GCA_025352765.1 Devosia sp.
CCGAGACTCGCATAGGCCGCCTCGGCGATCGACAGCGCATCGCGGGCCGAGAGATCGAGCCCGTGCACGTCGCGGATCAGCATCTCGAGATAGGCCTCGCCGGCCGCCGGATCCTTGTCGGGATGGCCGCCGAGCGTTGCCGCGAAGGCGTCGAAGGCATCGGCCGCGGCGCGAGCCGGTGCAGCCCAGTCGTCGGTAAATGCCTCGTGCAGCTTGATGTCGTGGCGGAGGAATTCGGCCACCGCGGCGCTTTCCCGCTGCGCGCGGGCTGCCCAGCCCTTGGGCACAGGGTGTGCTGCAAGCCGGTCGACTGCGCTCCCGAGAAAGGCCGGGAGAGCCTTGAGGCGCGCCACCAGGGCGTCGTGCCGCACCGGTGCCGATTGCGGCAGCAGCAGACTGATGACCGAGAATGCCGCCTCGCCGCTGTACCAGGCCGGGTTGAGCGTGCGTGGACGATCCTCGGCGGCGCGCAGCCGATGCTTGAGTTCGGACAGCATCAGCTTGCGGTCGAGCCGGTCGGCGAGCCCCTTGGGCTCGGCGGTCGCTGCGACGCGGTCGTGGAGGGCAGACAGCGCCGCGATCTCGTCGGCGATGGTGCCGGCATCGACCGGCGGCAGCCGGTGGTCATGGGCCTTGTCGCCCATGAAGGTCGCATCGACCGGCCGGAAGCGGAAGCTCAGCTCCAGAAACGCGTCGACGAGACCGGGTTCATAAACCGTCATGCACTGGCTTCCGCGAGGTCGACCCAACGGCGCTCATAGTGCGCCTTGATGATGGCATCGACAATCTCCTGGCTCTTGGCGCCGTCGTAGAAGGTGCACTCCTGCGGCCGGTCCTCGAGGATCTCGTCGACAAAGAAGCGGACGAGGTTGCGATAATAGAGCTCGGGCCATGGCGTATTGAGCGTCGTGCCGGGCGGCAGGGCCGCCGCGGTGATTTCGACGGGCTTGAACTCGACCGAATCGGCGGTTGCGAACTTCAGCGTCTCGGCGACGCCGAACTCGTCGATCAGCCGCGCGACCGCGGCGCCCTTGCTGCCATAGACGCGGATCTCGACGCCCGGGTAGTTGCCGACCGCGATATAGCTGGTCTGCAGCATGCCCTGCGTGCCGTTGGCGTATTCGACGATGGCGGCGGCGCCGTCTTCGATCAGCACGCGCTGCCGGCCGGGCTCGCCGCGGATAACGCGGTCCGGAATGAAGTTCTTCATGGTCGAGGCGACCGATTTGAACTCGCCGCCGAGCCAGCGCATCAGATCGATCAGATGCGAGCCATAGCCGATGATCGAGGAGGGGATCAGCTTGTCGCGCACCGCGTCGGGCGCCACCTGGCGGAGCGGGAAGTCGGGGTCGAGCCACTGGCTGTTCTGCTCGAAGCCCTGGATGTGGAAGATCTCGCCCAGCGTGCCGTCATCGATCCACTGCTTGATCTGCCGGATCGCTGGCGAATAGCGGAAGGTGAAGCCGAGCTTGGTGCGCACGCCGGCCGCATCGGCGCGGCGCGCTGCGTCGAAGGCGGGCGCGGCAAGCGTGTGCAGCGGCTTTTCCGACAGCACATGCTTGCCCCCGCTGATCGCCGCCAGACTCAGGGGAAGGTGCGTATGGGTCGGGGTGCAAACATCGACCATCTGCACGTCGGGGTCGGCAACCAGCTCGTTGGCGTCGGTGTAGATCTTCCGCGCGCCGAATTTTTCCGCCATGGCCTTGGCTCGGCTCGGGTCGATGTCGCAGACCGCGACGAGGTCGACGCGCTCATGCGCGTGATAGCCGGGGAGGTGGGCCTTTTCGGCCCAGGTGTGCGCGCCGATCAATCCGACGCCCAGTTTGCTGGTCATGGCAGGGTCCTTCCGATCGAGGCGGCATAGGCCTCGAGCTCATCGAAATTGTGGAAGCCAAGCTGGCGGGTGCCGTCCTCGATCTCATAGATCATCGAGGTCATCTTCTCGTTGAGGCGGGTGTCGGCGCCGGCCTTCTTGCCGTACTCGATCAGCTTGCCGGCAAAGGCCCGCGTCTCGGACGGCCGCTTGCGATAGACGATGTCCCACCAGATGCCGGAGCCCTTTTTCTTGAAATTGTGGGTCGGCTTGTTGTCCTGGTCCTTCTTCAGCAGCCAGATGGCGTGGTCGATGTTGGCGAGGAGCTTCTTGGTGTCCTCAGCGGTCTTGACGCGGTAGTTGGCGGGATCGAAAAAGTCGAAAGCCTGAATCTCGATGCCGTTGGCGTCGGCGATCTCGAGGGCTTCCTTGACCACCGCGCCGGCGATGCGGGCGTATTTCTCGACCCCCAGCGTGTCGCGGATCTTGGCGTCGGCGAGGGCCGAAAACACCACCTGCGCCGAATAGACCTCCTTGGCCCAGATCTGCCCCCAGATGTGGTCGGAGTATTGGACTTCGGTGAGGGCGCTCAGCGCATCGCCCAGTTGCTTGAGGCGCGGCGTCATCTCGCCATTCATCTCGCCGAGCTGGATCGGGCCTTCATGCACGTATTCGATGTAGCCCGGATCGACGAGCGCGCCGCCGTAATTGGGGATCGAACCCATGATGATCCTGTCGCCGGGGAGGCCCGCTGCGTTCAGCGCCGCGATCATGTCGGGCTCGTTGAAGCCGTTCTGGTAGGAGACGACGAGGCTGTCGGGGGTGAGCAGCGGAATGATCTGCTTCAGCGCCTCGATGGTGTGCTGCGACTTGGTGGCGATCAGCACGACACCGAGGTCGCCGCTGAGCTGGTCGGGTGTCGCCGCCTTGACCGGCACGGTCATTTCGCCGCGCACGCCGTCGATGAACATGCCCTTGGCGTTGAGCGCGTCGACATGTTCCTTCCAGCGGTCGACGAGGAGGACATCGTGGCCGGCCTTGGTCATGTAAGCGCCGGCGAGGCCCCCGATGGCGCCCGCGCCGATGATGGTGATCTTCATCCGAACAATCCTCAGTCGGCCGTGGCCGGGAACATTTCAAGGCTGCGGGGCGAATTGGCCCGCCCGAACAGGGTGGTCAGAAACTTGGGCTTCTGCGCGTCGGTGACGCGTTCGCGCACCCGGCGCACGGCTTCGTTGCCGGCCCAGTAGGACGAAATGAACGGCCCGCGGAAGGGATGTGCGGCCATCCGCAGCCGGCCCTGGACCCAGGCTTCCTGGCCCATCGCGGTGGTGCGGAGGTAGTCGGCGACGTCCTCGGCCGGCACGCCTTCGACCATCAGCATCCAGGCGGCGCTGGTCTGGGCGCCGCTGCGGACGCGGCGGAGCTGGTCGTGGATTTCGTCGTCGGCGTCCTCGACCCAGTCGATGAGGTGGGCGCCCTGGTCGCCGATCCCTTCCTGGACGCAGCCGGTGATGGCGTCGGTGGTGATGAGCAGCGCGTCGGCGGGGGCGCGGCCGGCGTCGAACTCGGCCTTGGTATAGAGCAGTTGTGTCGAATGGCCGGGATAGACCTCGTGGCAGACCAGATGCTTCAGCGCGGCACGCGTGAAGCTCAGATCCATGTTGAGGTCCATCTTGCCGTCGTTGAACGAGCAGCGGGCCGTGTAGAACATGCCGCGCACCGGGTTCAACACCATGTCGTAGTCGCCGGTGTTGAAGATCATCTTGTCGGTGCGGGCCTTGGCTTCGGCCATCAGCTCGCGAAACACCGCCGGAACGTTTTCGGCGGGAATGGCGCGGGCCGCTTCCCAAGCGCCGACGCGGTCGCCGAGCGAGCCGACAACGAATCCCGATTGCGTGAGCAGGGCGTCGAGCTTGGCGCGCGCGTCCTCGATCACCGCGGGGTCCTCGCGGCCAGTCGGCGCACCGACCAGCACGGCGACCTTTTCCTCGAACGAGGGGCTGATGCCGTCGAGCATCCGCACGGCCACCCGCAGCGATTTCAGCATGTCTTCAAGGAATGCGTGGCGCGGACCGGCCGGCAGGGCCGCCGTCGCCGCGTCGAGCGTGGCGAGATCGGCCCGCATCTGCCCGGCGTCAGCGTAGATTTTGGGCGGGATGCTGTCGCCGCCCAGGTAGATCGGCACGATGCCGTCGCCGCCCATCGGGGTCTCGCCCTCGGGGCGGCTGCGCTCAAAGGCATCCATGCCCAGCGCAATGGCGGTCAGTTCGCGGCCAATCTCGAAGGAATTCATGGGTTTGCTCAATGTTCAAAGATCGCCGCAGGATCGCGGAAGGACTTGAATTCGAGGGCGTTGCCGGCGGGGTCCTTGACGAAAAACGTCCCCTGCTCGCCGGGTTTGCCCACAAAGCGGATGTGCGGCTCGAGTACGAAGGCCACCTTGTTGGCCTTGATCCGCTCGATCAGGGCGTTCCAGGTCTCCCAGGGGAGCACGGCGCCGAAATGCTGCAGCGGCACCAGCTCGTCGCCGACCTTCGAGGTCGCGGTGGACTTGGGATCGTGATTGATGTGCCCCGAAAGCTGGTGGCCGAAGAAATCGAAGTCGATCCAGTTGTCCGCCTCGCGCCCCACCTTGCAGCCGATGATGTCGCCGTAAAAGTGCCGGGCGCTGTCCTTGTCGTCGATTGCAAAGGCCATATGGAACGGAATCATCGTGAACCTGCTCAGCTAGGCGCACCCAGGCAGGGCACGGAGGTCGAAAGTACTGATGCAAAAGCTAGCCGCTTGGCTCCTGCTCGCAACCGTCATAAAGATTGGCCTTCCATGACTTGAGAGAATGTAGCCTTTAATGCGTGGTCGCCTCCTTCCTTCCCTGAATGCGCTTCGAACTTTCGAGGCCGTGGCGCGCCACAACAGTTTTACGCGCGCGGCCGAGGAGCTCAACGTCACCCAGAGCGCGGCAAGCCGGCTGGTGCGCAGCCTCGAGGATTATCTGCAGATGCCGCTGTTCATCCGGCAGAGCCGGCGCATCCAGTTGACCGACCAGGGCCGGTTCTACAACGAGCTGGTGCGGGATTCCCTCGACCGCATCGAGGCGGGAACGATCGAGCTGATCTCGACCAAGGACGGCAAGGGGACGCTGTCGATCGGCATGCTGCCGACCTTCGGGACGCGCTGGCTGGTGCCGCGGCTGCCCTCGTTCCAGGACGCGCACCCCGATATCGCCATCAACATCATCTCGAGCGACGGGGAGCTCGACTTCACCAAGGAGCGGATCGACGTCGCCATTCGTTTTGGTCATGGCAACTGGCCCGACGCCATCGTCGATCCGCTGATGAGCGAAGAGATCCAGGTGGTGTGCAGCCCCAAGCTGATGGAGGGCGA
>JANXSI010000145.1 GCA_025352765.1 Devosia sp.
CACCATCCAGCGGCTGGTGAGCTATCCCGAGCGCCGCGGCATGGCCACGCAGGTGATCTGGAACGGCAACGACAAGGACGGGTTCTACACCTCGCACCTGGTGACCGGTTCCGGCCGGCACACCCAGTACGGTCATCTGGGTCTGCCCACCGGCCGGCCCTTCGTCTCGCGGACCATCGCGGACTGCATGATCATCCGCAACAAGATCTACCGGGAGTGGGTGGTTGCCGACAACATGGCGATTATCAAGCAGCTCGGGCTCGATCCGCATGATTTCGCGATGAAGACGGCGAAGTCGAATTTCGACCGGGGCCTGCTGTCGCTCGATATCGGCGAGAACCGTCGGCTTCCTGGACAGAACCCGCCCGAGACCGAGGCGGACGTCTCGCTCGCCCACACCGAGCTCGAGGCGGACGTCCTGCGCTGGCTGCACGAAATCTTCAACAAGCGCATGTTCGGGAAGATCAAGGAGGTCTACGCCCCGACCGTCCAGTACCATGGCCCGCTGATGCGCGAGCTCTATGGCGTCGCAGCCGTCACCCACCAGCATCTGGGGCTCATCGGCTCGATCCCGGATGCGGGCTACTTCCCGCAATATGTGTCGTCGGTCGACAGCGAAGAGGGCGGCACCAAGGTCGCCGTCCGCTGGATCATCGAAGGTCACCATCTCGGCTATGGCCTCTTGCAGGAACTGGGCGAACCGACCGGCAAGCGGCTGCAGGTGATGGGGATGACGCACTTCCACATCAAGGACGGCAAGATCGTCGACGAGTGGAACGTCTATGACGAGCTGAGCCTCCTCGCCCAGATCAAGCTGGCGCAATTGGCGGACGGGCCCCGGGACTGATCTTGTCCCAGCGTGCGGTAGGGACGGCGCACTGGAAGGCGAGGAAGGGCCGGTTCCACTGTGGACCCAGAAGACGGCATTTCTGCCGCCGACCGGGCCGGGTTCGAAGCGCGTGGGATCGAGGTGCTCGTCGCGCCCTGACGTCTCCGCGTCAGCGGTGGATGGGCTCCTTGCGGTGCCAGTTGTCGAGCTTGCGGGCACCCGTATGCGGTCGCATGGCCCATTCGATGCCGTTGCCGATCACCTTTTGCACCATCGGGTTGTGATAGATCGGGAAGGTCTCGTGGCCTGGCGAGAAATAGAAGATGCGCCCGAGCCCGCGATAGAAGGTCAGGCCCGAGCGGAACACCTCGCCGCCCTTGTACCAGGACAGGAAGATGATCTCGTCGGCCGCCGGAATGTCGAAGGGTTCGCCATACATTTCGGACTGCGGGATCTCGAAGAACGGCGGAATGCCTTCGGCGATCGGGTGGCCCGGGTTGGTGACCCAGACGCGCTCGAGGTCGCCCTCTGGCAGTTCGCGCCAGGCGAGGTTGCAGTTGGTGCCCATCATCCGCCGGAACATCTTGGAGTGGTGCCCGGAGTGCAGGACGACGAGCCCCATGCCGGCGAGCACGCGCTGCTGCACGCGGTCGATGACGTCGTCCTTGACCTCGTCATGGGCGACATGGCCCCACCAGGTGAGAACGTCGGTGCGGTCGAGAAGCTCCTGCGGCAGGCCCTGGTCGGGGTCGTCGATGCAGCGCCGCTCGATGGTGAAATCGCGATCGGCGAGGCCCGCCGCCAGCGCGCCATCCATCCCGTCGGGATAGATCTTTGCCACCGGCGGATCGTTCTTTTCGTGCCGTCCCTCGTTCCAGATCGTCAGGCGAATGGTCACTTCAGTCTCCAGGAGTCATGCCGCGATGCTGCGGCCGGATTGATCGAACAAGTGAAAGGCGTGGTGATTCATGGCCAGTCGGACCGCATCGCCCGGCCGGACGGCCAGGTCGCCCTGGACCCGCACGAGAAGCGTGTCTTCGCCATTGCGCACATTGAGGTAGGTCTCCGCCCCAAGCCGCTCGACAAAGGCGATGGTGGCGGCGAGATCGGCCGTTTCGGCCGTGCCGACCGGCCGGATGTCCTCGGGCCGGATGCCGAGCGTCACGGGCTGGCCGACCACCGAGGTGAGATGCCTCCCGTCCATGGCGACTGACCAGCCGGCGTTCGCCTTGAACAGCGGCGCTGCGTCGCTGGCAATGATCGTGCCCGAGATCAGGTTCATGCGCGGCGAGCCGATGAAGCCCGCCACGAAGCTGTTGACCGGCCGGTTGTAGAGCTCGATGGGGGTGTTCCATTGCTCGACGCGGCCTTGGTTGAGCACGACAATGCGCGTCGCCATGGTCATCGCCTCGACCTGGTCGTGGGTCACGTAGACGATGGTGGGCCGCAGTTCCTGGTGCAGCTTTTGCAGTTCGGCGCGCATCTGGACGCGCAAGGCCGCATCGAGATTGCTGAGCGGCTCGTCGAACAGGATGACGCGTGGCTGCTTGATGATGGCCCGGCCGATGGCGACGCGCTGCCGCTGCCCGCCCGAGAGCGCCGCCGGCCGGCGATCGAGCAGGTCGGACAATTGCAGCAGCTCGGCCACCCGGCCGACCTCGCGCTTGATCTCGGCCCTGGGCACCTTCTTCAGATCGAGCGAGAAGCCGATATTTTGCGCCACCGTCATGTGCGGATAGAGCGCATAGGACTGGAACACCATTGCAATGCCGCGCTGGTCGGGCGGCACATCGTTGATGCGCTTGCCGTTGAGCAGCAGATCGCCGGCATCGATCGATTCGAGCCCGGCGATCATGCGCAGCAGGGTGGACTTGCCGCAGCCGCTCGGACCGACGAACACTGCGAACTCGCCGTCGTCAATGGCGATGTCGACGCCGTGGATCACCTCGACCTGGCCGAAACGCTTGCTCACACCGGTGAGCTCAATCATGGGAGTGGTCATCGCCTAGCCTTTGACGCCGCCGGAGAAGGTCTGCACGAGGAACCGCCGCGCGAAGCTGAACGCGATGATGGCGGGGATCAGATAGACGACTGCGATGGCGGCGAGCAGCCCGTAGTCGATCTCGTTGACCCGGAGGAACGCCCGAAACAGCCCGAGCGGTAGGGTTTGCAGTTCGGGGGACGACAACAGGATCAAGGGCAGCAGGAAATCGCCCCACGCCGACATGAAGGTGAAGAGGCCGGCGGCGGCGAGCCCCGACAGCGCCAGCGGGATCAGCACTCGGCGGATGCGCTGCACCAGCGTTGCGCCGTCGAGGATCGCGGCTTCCTCATAGTCCTTGGGCACGCCGTCGAAGAACACCTTCATGATCCACAGCGCCAGCGGCAACTGGCCGGTCGCCAGCACGATGATCAGCCCGAGGTAGCCATCGATGAAGCCGAAGAGGCGCATTGCCTGCCGGATGTTCTCGCCGAAGATCGGACGCAACAGCGTGCTCTCGAAATTGTTGAGGCCGAGGAGGATCTTGTAAAGCGGCACCAGGAGCGCCGTCGACGGCAGCACGCGGATCAGCAGCACGGCGTAGAGGAAGGGCTGCTTCCACCAGGCTCGCGAGCGCGACAGCGCATAACCGCCGAGCCCCGAGATGATGATCACGAGGATCGTGGCGCTGGTCACGGTGAACAGCGAGTTGGCGAACCAGCGGTAGCCGTCCTCCTTGTTGAACACCCTCAAATAGTTGTCGAAGGTCCAGCTGTCGGGCCATTTTAGGAAGAGCTTGGCATTGCTGTCGACCGAGGCCAGTGCCATCCAGATGAAGGGCAGGAGGCAGAAGATCGAAATGACGATCAGCGTGGCGTAAGCGGCAACGCTGGTCAGCACCGTGCGGGTTGTCCTGACTTCAGCCATCAGACTTTCACCCGCAAGGCGCGCACGTAGCCGATACCGAAGACCAGCGAGATGAGGAGCGCCACCACGGCGCCGGCTGCTCCGTAGCCGAGCTGGAACGTCGTGAACGACTGGTTGTAGATGTAGACGCTGATCACCTCGGTGGCGTTGCCGGGGCCGCCGCGCGTCAGCGCGTAGACGAGGCCGAAGACCGAGATCGTCGAGACGGTCGAGATCAGCATGTAGAGAAAGATCGTCGGGGCCATCAGCGGCAGCGTGATGCGCAGGAAGGTCTGGCGCTGGTTGGCGCCATCCATGCGGGCCGCCTCATAGACCTCGGCGGGGACGGCGCTGAGCCCCGCCGTCAACAGGATCATCGCGGTGCCGATGCCGCGCCAGGTGTTGACCATCGTCACCATGAACAGCGGAAAGGTCTGCAGCCAGTCGGCCCAAGGGAGGCCGAGCGCGATCATGATCTTGCTGAGCGTTGCATGGTCGCCGCCCGCCAGCATCGAAATCCACATGAAGCCGGCGACGACCTCGGGAGCGGCGTTGGGAAGGAGGATTGCGGCGCCGAACACCTGGCTGCCGACGCGGCGGCCGCGCAGCGCTACCGCCGAGATGAAACCGAGGACAAACTGGCCGATGACGGCCGAGCCCACGACGAACACGAAAGTGACGAGCAGCGAATTCCAGAAGCGGGCGTCCGAGAACAGACGGAGGTAGTTGTTGGCGCCGACGAAGCGGGGTTTCAGCGCTGCCGCTCCGGTCAGCGCCTCGTTGGTCATGCTGAGATAAACCGAATAGAGCGCCGGGTAGATGACCAGCAGCACCAGCGGCAGCAGGGCCGGCAAGAGCAGCCACAGCAGTTGCCGCTCTTTTCGCTTCTGGAATGCGTCGCTGATCATCAGGCGCCCTGGAGCATGGTGTGAAAAGGCCGGCGCCCACCATCACCGGAAGTATCTGGGCCGGCAGGGCAGGCGGGAGTGCTTTGTGTGAGGCGAGAGACGCGGCGCAAGGGCCGCGTCTCCAGCATCGGCAGCGGGAGGAACTCCAACCGACGCCTTACTTCACCGCCTCGTCGCCGAGGGTTTCCTTGACGTAGTCGACGAGGATCTTCTGCGCACCGGCCGCATCGGTCTCCTTGCGGAGCAGCGCTTCGGTCGCCCGCGCGACGCCTTCGGACACCGCCGACATGCCGCTTGCCTGCTTCAGGTAAGTGCCGTGGTCGGCGGCCATCTGGATCGGCACCAGCTCGGTCAGGGCCTGGAACGCCGGGTCCTTGAGCACGGCACGGCTCGACGGAATGTTGCCGATGCGCGCAGCGGAGTCGATCTGGAACTGCAGCGAGCCGGTCTCGAGCAGCGCCTTCTTGGCGAGGTCGAGGTCGGCCGATTTGGCGTTGACGGCCCACGGCGCGGCGAGGTTCGCCAGAACGTACTCACCGCTCTCCTGCCCGGGGTCCGCCCAGGTGCCGACTACCTTGGTGACATCCGGAATGGGGTTCTTGCTCTCGCGACCCCAGTCGAAAATGTAGCACCAGGAGCCGCAGGTGGTTGCGGCGAGTTCGCCCTTGGGGAACATCTCGTATTTGGGGATCACCCACGGCTCGGGTCCGAGCAGCGGCTGCACCGGCATCAGATCGTTGTCGATCAGGTCCTTGTAGAACTGGAAGACGTCTTTGACGCCCTCGCCGTTGAGATCGAACTTGCCGTCGGCTGTCACGATCTGCGGGGTCTTGGAGCCGATGATGAGGTGCTGGAAGCCCTCGTCGAAGGC
>JANXSI010000172.1 GCA_025352765.1 Devosia sp.
ACCTGCGATGGCGTTGGCGCCGACGAGGCCGTTCATGGCGACGAAGATGAAGAGCAAGGCCCCAAAGCCGATGATGCCACCCCATCCAGTCATGGTTGCGACGATGAGCAGAAGGCCGGCGGTCGCGCCGATCATGGTGCCCGCCAACAGCATCCGGTTCGATCCGAACCGGCCGACGAGGCGGCGGTTCACCGCGTTGGCCAGCATGATGCCGACAATGCCGCTCGCGAACACCATTCCATAGGCTGCCGGCGCCAGCCCGAAATAGCTGATGAACACAAACGACGAGCCCGCGACATAAGCAAAGACGCCCGCGGCGTTGAAGCCGAGAATGCCGGCATGCGCCATGAGGCGGCGATTGCGCAGGTGGACGAGATAGACCGAGAAGGATTGCAGCAGCGATTGCTGCGTGCGCCCGGCGGGCGCCAGCGTCTCGGACGTGCGGAAAATCCCGAGCGTCGTCGCGAACCCAACCCCGACCAGAAGCCAGAAGATCATGTGCCACGACGAGAGTGCGAGAATCTGCGCTCCAAGGCTTGGGCCGATCATTGGCGCGATGCCCATGATCATCATCAGGGTCGAGAGCTTGCGCGCCGCCTCGTCGCGGTGGAACAGGTCGCGCACCATGGCGCGGGCCAGCACCACCGCGGCGCTGGCCCCGAGGGCCTGGACGATCCGCCACCCGATCAACTGCGTCGCGTCGGTCGCCAATGCGCAACCGGCGGCACCGAGAACAAAGATCGCCACGCCGACCAGCAGCGGCCGCTTGCGGCCGAACCGGTCGCTGAGCGGGCCCCAGAACAATTGCCCGATGGCAAAGCCAAGCAGATAGCCCGACACCGTAAGCTCGAGCGTGCCCTGCGCGGCGCCGAGGCTCCGGCCCATCGCCGGCAGCGCGGGCAGGTAGAGGTCGGTGGAAATCGACGCAAAGCCGAGCAGCAGGCTGAGAAGCAGCGTCAGCCCGAGGCCGTGCGTGCGGGAAACTGGCAATGGCTGGATAGCAGCTTCAGTCATCGCTCAGCGATCGATCCGGGCCTGGTTGATCCCGGAATAGCGGTCGCCCTTGATGGCGATGCCGGCCACTGCGGCCTCGATTTCGGCGAGGTCTTGGGCAGACAGTTCGACCGAGGCTGCGCCGATATTTTCCTCGAGCCGGTGGAGCTTGGTGGTTCCGGGGATCGGCGCGATCCAGGGCTTCTGCGCCAGCACCCAAGCGAGTGCCAGTTGCGCCGGAGTGATGCGCTTTTCGGCGGCGATACGGCGGACCGTCTCGACCATCACCTGGTTGTCGGCGCGGTTCTCGGGGTCGAAGCGCGGCACCGAGTTCCGGAAATCCTTGGGCGAGAATTTGGTGGTCTGATCGATCGTGCCGGTGAGCCAGCCCTTGCCGAGCGGGCTGAAGGGCACGAAGCCAATTCCGAGTTCTTCGAGCACCGGCAAGATCTGCGCCTCGGGTTCGCGCCACATCAGCGAATATTCGCTCTGCAGCGCCGTGACTGGCAGCACCGCATTGGCGCGGCGGATATTGGCGACGCCGGCCTCGGACATGCCGAAGTGCTTCACCTTCCCCTCGGCGATCAGGTCTTTCACCGTACCGGCGACGTCCTCGATGGGCGTGTTTCGGTCGATGCGGTGCTGGTAGAGCAAATCGATCCGGTCGGTCCGAAGCCGCTTTAGCGAGCCGTCGACCGCCTGCCGGATGCGCGCGGGACGGCTGTCGGGAACGCCGCTGCCATCGATATCGAAGCCGAACTTGGTGGCGATCACCACCTGGTCGCGAATGGGAGCCAGCGCTTCGCCGACCACTTCCTCATTCTTGTAGGGGCCATAGACCTCGGCGGTGTCGAAGAAGGTGATGCCACGCTCGAAGGCGCCGCGGATCAGCTTCACGCCGTCCGCGGTAGGGAGTGGCTCGCCATAGGACTGGCTGATGCCCATGCAGCCGAAGCCGATGGCGGAGACTTCCAGGCCGAGTGTGCCGAGTTTGCGGGTGTTCATTTCATGCCTCCGGGATGATGCGACTAAAAGTTTCGAGGGTGACGGTGGCGGGGTCCGGGCCACCGCGGACGCCGGTCTCGTGCGCGTCGATGGCGGCGATCTCGGCGGCGCTGAGTTCGAAATCGAAGATGTCGAAATTCTCGGCGATGCGGGCGGGCCTCACGGATTTCGGGATCACCTGCCGCCCTTCCTCGACATGCCAGCGCAGCATCACCTGGGCGGGCGATTTGCCGTGTGCCTTGCCGATCGCGACGATCGTGGGGTCTTCGAGCGTGCTGCGGCCATTGCCGCGATAGAAGGTGATGCCGCCGATGGGCGACCAGGCCTGGGTGACGACGCCGTGGGCCTTGCCGAAGTCCTGCACGGCGCGCTGCTGGAAATAGGGATGGACCTCGATCTGGTTGACAGCGGGAACGATGTCGGTTTCGGCAAGCAGGCGCTCGAGGTGATCGACCATGAAATTGCTCACCCCGACGGCGCGGACGCGTCCTGCCTTGAGCAACGTCTCGAGAGCACGGTAGGCGCCGAGGGTCCTGTCGAACGCGGATGGGAGCGCCTGGTGCAGGATGAGGAGGTCAATCTGCTCGATGCCGAGTTTGCCCGCGCTCTTGTCGAAGCCATGCAGGGTCTCGTCGTAGCCGAAATCGTTGATCCAGATCTTGGTCTCGATGAAAATGTCGCTGCGCCGAAGCCCTGAAGCGGCGATGGCTTGGCCGACCTCGCGCTCATTCCCATAAAGGGCGGCGGTATCGATATGCCGGTAGCCGACGCGCAGGGCCTCCGACACGGCACTGATCGTCTCGGCGGGCGGGGTCTGGAAAACCCCAAAGCCGATCACCGGCAATTCGACGCCAATGTTGAGTTTGATGCCCGGTATGGCTGCCATTGTGGTCTCCATTCGACGTCGGGTGCCAGAACCAGGTCGTCCGTCTCATGGCATTGACATAGAACATCTGCGAATGTGCGATAATGGCGTATGATCGGCATAGGCCTATGAGGGCTACTCATGAATCGAGGTGTCGACACGCGTGACCTGGCTGCGTTCCTCGCTGTGGCACGTGAACGGAGCTTCACACGAGCAGCCGCCACGCTCGGCGTTTCCCAATCGGCATTGAGCCATACGATCCGTCTGATGGAGCAGCGGCTGGGCGTGCGGTTGCTCGAACGAACCACACGGAGTGTCTCACCCACCAATGCCGGGCGGAAGCTGCTCGACACCGTTGGACCACGGATGGACGAGATCGCCGATGCCGTAACCGCGCTCGCGAGCTTTCGCGACACGCCCGCCGGCAGTATTCGCATTAATGCTGCCGACCATGCCCTGCGCACCGTGCTGTGGCCCAGGGTCGACGATTTCGTTCGGCGCTACCCCGACATCAAGGTTGAGGTCGACTCCGAGAACGGGCTCATCGACATCGTCGAGCAGGGCTATGATGCCGGCGTGAGGTTGGGTGAGCAGGTGGCCCGCGACATGATCGCCACCCGCATCTCGCCGGACTGGAGCATGGCGGTGGTCGGCGCGCCGGCCTATCTCGCTCTCCACGCAGTGCCCCGCTCGCCGGATGATCTCACCGGCCACAACTGCATCAACCTGCAGCTCGTGACCAGGGGCAGCTTCTATGCCTGGGAATTCGAGAAGGCCGGCCGGCGGCTGAACGTACGGGTGGACGGGCAACTGGCGTTCAATGGTTCGACCCATGCCTTGACCGCCGCACTCGCCGGGCACGGGCTTGCCTGCGTTCCGGCCGACATGGCCGCCCAGCATCTTGCCAATGGGCGACTGGTCCAGGTGCTCGGCGACTGGATGCCCACCTTCGAGGGCTATCACCTCTATTATCCGAGCCGGCAGCACTCGGCAGCGTTCCAGCTGTTTGTCGATGCCGTCCGATATCGAGGCGCATGATGGCCGCTTGCTGAGGTCTGCGCCCCAATCGCTGCGGCCAAGTCGCCCCGCCCCCCTCACTCCCGCGCCAAGTCGAACAGGTTCGGCACCGGCACCAGCCGCGCCGCGACCGTGCCCTGCCGGAACACCCGCAGCTCCAGCAGCGCCCCGGACCCGCGCGGTGAACTCTGGTCGAAGACGAAATTGCCCAGCGAATAGACCATCTGGCTCGCGCCGCCATTGATCGGCTCGATCCCCCCCGACGCCTGGTGCGAATGGGCGCCGACGATCAGCGAGACGCCGCAGCGCGCCAGCGCCGCCGCGATGCCGCGCTCCTTGGCCCTGGCTTCGGTTGTGTACTCGGTCCCCCAGTGGACGAACGCCACCAGCGGCGGCGCGGCGTTGAGCCCGCACACCCAGTCGAGGCTCTTGGGGTCGGCGATCGCCTCTCCCACCATTCGCCCACCGACGAAGTTGAGCGCCAGCAGCCGGAAGGCGCCCAGATCGCTGACCGTCCCGTGTTCGAGCGGTACGATGCCGAGCGCCTTGAGCTGCGTTATCGATTCAGCCCGGCCCTCGGACCCGAGGTCGTTGGCGTGGTTGTTGGCAAGGCTCGCCGCCGTTACGTGCAGCGCTGCCAGCATCGGCGCCGCGTCGTCGGGCACCATCACATGCGCGTCCGCCCCAACCCCGGTCACCGGTCCGTCGAGCAGCACCCCCTCGAAATTGACGATCAGCTTCAGCCGCTGCGTCAGACCCAGCGCCACGTCGCGGATCTTCGTCCAGGCGGCCTTGTCGCGCAGCGCCGGCAGGAAATACCGTCCCAGCAGCACGTCGCCGGCAAACATCGTCCGGCTCTGGTCGGTATAGCCGAACGCCGTTCCATCGCTGGCATCCTTGACGAACGCCGCCACCACATAGCTCGTTGTCGATCCGGCGTCGCCGCCATAGTCGACCGAATTGCCGTTGGCGAGGATCACCGGGTGCGCCCCGAACACCTCCTTCTGCAGCGCCAGCTGGATATAGCCGGCCGCCTTGCTGTCGAGATGTGACGGCTGCAGCAGCGGCACCATCTGCTCGGGGTCACCCGTCGCGATCGCCGAAAGCGACTCCTGGTCGCGCGCCAGCGCCTCGGCCAGCGGCCGGTAGTGCGAGAAGTCGGTCGATTGCACCACCAGCGTATCCGGCGTCACCAGCGGCTTCAGCAGGTCCGTCATCGCCCGCCACTCGGCCGGACCGGCATTCACCGAAGCCAGGATCGGGATCACCTCGGCCGCCGGAAAGAAGTGCTTGATGAAGGGCGCTTCGACCATGATCCCGTGTTCATGCTCGACATCGGGCAGCGCCTCGACCAGCTCCGGGTGGGTCAGCAGCGCCGCCACCCCTTCAGCATCCG
>JANXSI010000205.1 GCA_025352765.1 Devosia sp.
CGAGGCGGGGCTCAAGATCAACCAGCAAGCGTTGAGCGCCCTGCTCAACCTCACACCGGCGCAGTGATGCGATGGCGGGCCAGAGTTTCGACAGCTTTGCGGCCGCCTACGACGCCGGTCGCGCCCAGATCGTCTTTCGCCGGGTCGTCGCCGACCTCGAGACGCCCATCGGGGCCTATCTGAAGCTTTCCGAGGGGCGGCAAAACACGTTCCTGCTCGAAAGCGTGCAGGACGGGGCGACGCGCGGTCGCTATTCGATGATCGGCTTCGATCCCGACGTCATCCTCAAGGTCGAGGCCGGCAAGGCCAGCCTCAACCGCAATGCCGGGCTGACGCCCGACGCCTTCACCCCGCTCGACACCCCGCCGCTCGATGCGCTGCGCGCCTTGGTGGCCGAAAGCCAGGCCGACGTCCCCGAGGGGCTGCCATCGACGGCCGCCGGCATCTACGGCTATCTCGGCTACGAGATGGTGCGGCTGATGGAGGTGCTGCCCGACCGCCACGACGCGGGCCTCGGCCTCCCCGACGCGATCCTGATGCGGCCGACGATGCTGGCGGTGTTCGACACCGTCAAGGACGAGCTCTATCTCACCGCGCCCGTCTATGTGCGCGCCGGCGTCACGGCGAAGCAGGCGTGGGAAGCCGCGCACGGCCGCATCGACGACGCCACGGCGCGGCTCAGCCGGACCCTGCCCTATTCGACCACGCTGCCCGATCTGGCCGGCATCGAGGTGACGTCGAATACCTCCAAGGGCGAGTATGCTGAGATGGTCGCGGCGGCCAAGGACTACATCCTTGCCGGTGACATCTTCCAGGTGGTGCTGAGCCAGCGTTTCGAGGCGAAATTCGATCTGCCGCCGACGGCGCTCTACCGCGCGCTGCGCCGCACCAACCCTTCGCCTTACATGTACATGCTGGATTTCGGCGATTTCGCCGTTGCCGGCTCGAGCCCGGAAATCCTGGTCAAGGTCGAAAAGGGCCAGGTGACCATCCGGCCGATCGCGGGAACGCGGAAGCGCGGATCGACGCCGACCCGCGACAAGGAACTCGCCGACGAGTTGTTGAGCGATCCCAAAGAGTTGGCCGAGCATCTGATGCTGCTCGACCTCGGCCGCAACGATGTCGGCCGGGTGGCCAAGATCGGCACCGTCAAGGTGACCGACAAGTTCTTCCTCGAATACTATTCGCACGTCATGCACATCGTCTCGAATGTCGTCGGCGTGCTCGATCCGACGAAGGATTTCGTCGACGCGCTGGCCGCTGGCTTTCCGGCCGGCACTGTCTCGGGGGCGCCGAAGGTTCGGGCGATGGAGATCATCGACGAGCTGGAGAAGGCGCGGCGCGGCATCTATGGCGGCTGCGTCGGCTATTTCGGCGCCGACGGCACGATGGACACATGCATCGTGTTACGCACCGCGATCATCAAGGACAACACGCTCTACGTGCAGGCCGGCGCCGGCATCGTCGCCGACAGCCAGGCGGCGCTGGAGCAACTCGAATGCGAAAACAAGGCGCGGGCCCTGTTCAGCGCGGCGGAAGAGGCTTTACGATACGCCGGTGAAGCGAGGGTCGGGCAGTGACCACAGGCAGCCGCACCAACGGCGTCATTCCCGCGAAAGCGGGAATCCAATCCGGGTTCGCGGTCGCACGATGGCGCGGCCTGGATTCCCGCTTTCGCGGGAATGACGTCCAGGTCGAAATGCCAAGGTCACGCCCATGAAACTCCTCGTCATCGATAACTACGACAGCTTCACCTACAACCTCGTCCACTTCCTCGGGGAGCTGGGCGCGGAGCCGGTTGTGTTCCGCAACGACAAGATCACGCTCGACCAGGTCGCCGCGATGGCGCCGGACGGGATCGTGCTATCGCCGGGGCCCAAGACGCCGAGCGAAGCGGGCATCTGCCTTGCGGTCATCGACCGGTTCGGTGCAACAACGCCGATCCTCGGGGTCTGCCTCGGGCACCAGGCGATCGGCCAGGCGATGGGCGGCGACGTGATCCGCGCGCCGAGCCTAATGCACGGCAAGACCTCGGCCATCAATCACACCGGCAAGGGCCTGTTTCGCGGACTGAATTCGGGCTTTGAGGCGACGCGCTACCATTCGCTGATCGTCGAGCGGAGCACCCTGCCCGCCGATCTTGAAATCACCGCGACGACCGACGACGGGCTGATCATGGGGATGCAGCACCGCACCAAGCCGCTCCACGGCGTGCAGTTCCACCCCGAGAGCATTGCCAGCGAGAACGGCCATGCGCTCCTACAGAACTTTCTGACCATCGCCGGCGATTTCGGCCGGAAGCAGGCCGCGTGATGGAGATCAAGGCCGCCCTCGCCAAGATCGCCAACCGCCAGGATCTGACCGGCGCCGAGATGCGCGGGGTGATGACATTGATCATGAACGGCGAAGCGACGCCGAGTCAGATCGGTGCCTTCCTGATGGGCCTCAGGGTCAAGGGCGAGAGCGTCGGCGAGATCGCCGCGGCCGTCTCGATCCTCAGAGAAAAGATGGTCAAGGTCGACGCCCCCGAGGATGTCATCGACATCGTCGGTACCGGCGGCGACGGGGCGGAAACGCTCAACATTTCGACCGCCACGGCGATCGTCGTCGCCGCCTCCGGCACGCCGGTCGCCAAGCACGGCAACCGCGCGCTGAGCTCGAAATCTGGCGCCTCGGACGTGCTGCAAGCGCTGGGCGTCAAGCTCGACCTCACGCCCGACCAGATCTCGCGCTGCATCAAGGAAGCCGGCATCGGCTTCATGTTCGCGCCGGCGCATCATCCGGCGATGAAGCACGTCGGCCCGTCGCGGGTAGAACTGGGCACCAGAACGATGTTCAATCTGCTCGGCCCGCAATCCAATCCGGCCGGCGCCCGCCGCTACATGCTGGGCGTCTACGACAAGGCCTGGGTCGAGCCGGTGGCTGCCGCGCTCCTCGCCAATCGTGCGATTGCCGCCTGGGTAGTGCACGGCCATGGCGGACTAGACGAACTTTCGACCACGGGCCCGAGCTTCGTCGCCTCGATCATCGACGGCAATCTGACGAGCTTCGAGGTGACTCCCGAGGACGCCGGGGTGGCGCGTGCGGACATCAAGGATTTGAAGGGCGCCGATCCGGCCTATAATGCGGGCCGGATGCGCACGATGCTGGAAGGCGCGCGCGATCCCTATCGCGATGTCGTGCTGCTCAACGCCGCGGCGGCCTTCATCGTCGCCGGCAAGGTCGAGACACTGAAAGCGGGCGCGGCGCTTGCTGCCGAGCAGATCGATAGCGGCCGCGCCAAGCACACGCTTGAAAAACTCATATCGGTATCAAATAGTTAGCCATGGCAGACATTCTCACCCGCATCGAAGCCTATAAGCGCGAAGAGATCGCGGCGGCAAAATCGCTGCGGCCCTGGAACGAGGTCGCCGACGCCGCCCATGATGCGCCGCCGGTCCGGCGGTTCCTGTCGGCGCTCAAGGCCAAGCGCGCCAAGGGCGAATATGCCCTGATCGCCGAAGTGAAAAAGGCGAGCCCGTCCAAGGGGTTGATCCGAAACGACTTCAATCCGACGGAGATCGCCCGCTCGTATGAGTTGGGCGGCGCGGCGTGCCTGTCCGTCCTCACCGACCGGCCGAGCTTCCAAGGGGCACCGAGCTATCTGATCGAGGCGCGCGCCGCGACAAATCTGCCAGTCCTCCGCAAGGACTTCATGTTTGAGACCTACCAGGTGGCCGAAGCCCGCTCCTGGGGCGCCGACTGCATTCTGATCATCCTCGCCGCGGTCGGCGACGACACCGCCCGCTATCTGCTCGACGCCGCTGCCGAGTGGCGGATGGACGCGCTGGTCGAGGTGCACGACCAGATCGAGATGGACCGCGCGGTGGCGCTGAACGCGGAATTCATCGGCATCAACAACCGGAACCTCCGCACCTTCGAGACAACACTGCAGACCTCGATCGACCTTTCGGGCGGCCTGCCGGCGGGAACCCACCTTGTCGCCGAAAGCGGCATCACCAGCCACGCCGACGTGGTCAAGCTGGCGACGCAGGCCGGCATCGGCACCTTCCTCGTCGGCGAGAGCCTGATGCGGCAGGACGACGTCACCAAGGCCACCCAGCTCCTGCTCTGGGGCGAAAAGGGCCGCCCGTGAGCCAGACGCTCACCCATCTCAACGAAAAGGGCGAGGCCCGTATCGTCGATATCGGCGGCAAGGCCATCACCACGCGCCGGGCCGTCGCCCGGGCCAAAATCGAAGCCAAACCCGAAACGGTCGAGGCGATCGCCGGTGGCACCCTGAAGAAGGGCGATGCGCTGGCCGTAGCCCGGATTGCCGGCATCATGGCCGCCAAGAAGACGTCGGACCTGATCCCGCTGTGCCACCCCATTGCCTTGAGCAAGGTCGAGGTCGAGATCGTCGTCGAAGACGGCCAACTGGTGATCACCGCGACCGCCGAAACGTCGGACCGCACCGGCGTCGAGATGGAGGCGATGACCGCCGCGAGCGTTGCCGCGCTGACCCTCTACGACATGGCCAAGGGCATTGATCGCGGCATGCGGATCTCCTCCGTCGAGCTGGTCGAAAAATCCGGCGGCAAGTCCGGGCGCTATCTGAGGGATCCCGATAAATGATCACGGTCGACGAGGCCCTGGACCGGATCTTCGCGAAAATCCCGGCGCCCTCGTCCGAGACCGTGCCGTTGAGCCGCGCCCACAAGCGCGTGCTGACGTCGCCGCTGCTCGCCAAGCACACCCAGCCGCCCTTCGACGCCAGCGCCATGGACGGCTACGCCGTCCGCGCATCCGAAGTGATCCCCGGCAAGCCGTTGTTCCTGGCGGGAACTTCGCAGGCCGGCGCCCGCTTCACCGGCATGATGGAACACGGCCAGTGCGTCCGCATCTTCACCGGCGCGCCGTTGCCGATCGGCGCCGACGCGGTGATCATGCAGGAGCAGGCCGTCGCCCAGGGCAACCGTGTCGCGTTCGAGAAGGTGCCGCGGGTCGGCCAGTCGATCCGCCGCCGCGGCAATGACTTCACCGAGGGCAAGGAGCTGCTGCCGGCCGGCGTCGGGCTGACGCCGGCGATGCTCAACCTTGCGGCCTCCGCCAACTACCCGAGCGTCGAGGTGGCGCGGCGGCCCAAGCTCGCGGTACTGGCGACGGGCGACGAACTGGTGCCGCCCGGCACCGAGCTCGGGCCAGACCAGATCGTAGCCTCGAACTCCTACGGGCTGATCCCCCTGCTCTCGCCCTATGCCGACAAGGTCATCGACCTCGGCATCGTGCGCGACAACAAGCGCGAACTCGAAAAGACCATCCTGGGGGCCTTCGACTACGGCATAGACGTGCTGCTGACCTCGGGAGGCGCCAGCGTCGGCGACCGCGACTACGTGCAGGACGTGCTGCGCGACCTCGGCGTCGAGCTCGATTTCTGGAAGATCATGATGCGGCCGGGCAAGCCCCTGATGTTCGGTACGCGCGGCAAGACCCTGGTGTTCGGGCTGCCGGGCAACCCGACCTCGGCGTTCGTCACCGCCACCGTGCTGGTGCGGCCCGCGCTGCGGATGATGACGGGACACACCGACCCGTTCTGGCCCTTCATGGGCGTGCCGCTCGCGGCAGGCCTGCCGCCCAATGGCGAGCGACGGCATTTCGTGCGCGGCAAGCTCAACCGCAACGAGATCGGCTTTCTAGAGGTGCTGCCGATCGCCGAGACCGACAGCAACCACTCGTCGTCGCTGGCGGAAGCGGACGCGCTGATCATCCAGCCCGAAAACGACCCCGGCACACCCGCGGGCGAGATCGTCGAGATCATTCCCCTGGCGCTGCTGAGCTGATGGCGCGGCGCAGCTAGCGCCGCATCGTCCCATCCTGCGAATAGAGCAGCGTCGTGAGGCCGACGAGGACCGCGACGAAGGCGGGCCCCGCCGCGGCCACCAGCGGCGGCAGCACTTCGGCATTGCCCGCTCGCACCGCCATCTCGTTGAGCACGTAGATCACGAAGCCGCCGACGATCCCGAACAGGATCGTGTTGGCGTATTGCATGCGGCGACGGTAGCGGCCGGCAACGGCGATCCCGATCAGCATGGTCCCGGCAACCATGAAGGGCAGTGTGAAGCTCTTGAGCAGGCTCGTCGAGGTGACCGAACGATATCCGCTGTCCGAGAGCGCGCTCATCTGCGTTTGCAACAGTTCCGGCAGCGTCAGATCGCGGGCGCCGGAGGCAATCAACCGGAGGTCGCCGACCGTGGTCGTGGTTGCGAGAGCGAAATCCACCAACGACTCCGGAGCGGCCTCAAGGGTATATCTGGTGCCGGCCTTGATGCGCCAATGCCCGGCCGTCAGCTCGATTTCCTCGGCCTCGATGCGGTCGCGCGATGGGGTATCGGTCAGAAAGATCGTGGCATCGTAGACGGCGGGCGGGTTGGCCGTGACGGCCGCGGCCCGCAGGATGTAGCGGCCATCCTTTCCGGACTGCTCGAGCCATGTCTGGCTGCGCGTGGTTGTGCCGGAGTAGCCCGGCATGGCGCGATTGGCGAGGATAATGATGGTTTCGCCGCCGATCGACATCACCGCGGAAAACGCCACCATGGCCAGGATCGGCGCCCGCGCGACGCTCCAGATCGAATGGCCGGTCGACAGGATGATCGTCAGCTCGCGCCGGCTCTGCAGGTCGAGAACCGCAGCGATGGTGCCGAGGAGCGCGGTGATGGGTAGAATGCCGATCGACGATCGGAGGGCCGACAGGGCAATGCCAGCCGCTGAAAGCAAAGGGCCGCCGAGCGCGCTCAGCATCTTGATCCGGCCCGTGTCGAGCGTGCCGACCAGCGCAAACAGAGCAAAGAACACCATCACGGTGATGGCGATCCGGTAGGCGAAGCGGCGCAGTACCAGCCAATCGATGCGGGTCATGGGGTCGCGCCGTCTGCCAGGCCGTCGTAGCCTTGGCCCAGATAGACTGCAAAGCTCCAAATTTGCTTGCCGTTGCGCATCACCGGGACGTCCTCGAGTTTGCTGGCGGACCGGAAATGCCGACTCGCCAGCTCGATCGGATGGGCCTTGTCAGCGAGAATAATGGCATCTTGACCAACATGCGCCGCGGGAGTCCACCAGAAGTCGTACTGAGACCGAAGCGGGTTCAGCGCGGTGACGCTGAGATCGTGCAGCTGGAAACTGAGCTGTGCGGCATAGGTATAGATCGTCGCCGCGAGGAACGCCTCCGGATGCGCCGTGCGGGCCCGCTCGACCGAGGCACCGACCTCCGACCAGCCAAAGTTTGCCGCCGTGCCGGTGTCGACGAAGCCCGGCATCGTATTCGGTCCCAACGAGTAGTTGGCCGTCGCCGATGTGGCCAGGAATAGGGTCAGCAGGGCATGCGGCACGAACAACCAGGCCCGCGCCAGCGCGAACGCTCCGATCAGCGCCAGCGCCAGATAGGCCACGATGTTCCAATGAAGCAGCACTTCGACGTTGGTCGCGACCACGATCATCACGATGGTGCTCACGGCTGCGACGGTGAGCGCGATGTCGCGAAGTGTTCGGGCCTGACCGGCCAGCACCCACGGCGGCTGCAGGATTGCCGCCAGAACAAGGATCGGGCCGGCGCCGACAAGGCCCTGCAGGATCAGCACGCTTGCCTGACGGAAGTCCGGGTGGCCCCAGTGCCCGCTGCGTTCGACGAAATGAAAATGGATCGACGCCAGCCCCTCGGTCAGGTTCCAGTAGATCACCGGCCCCTGGATGGCGATTGCCAGCAAGGACGAGAGGTAGGGGTGCGGTGTGAGCAGGGTCTTTCGCAGCGCGGGTCGCGCAACGAGAAAGGCCACATAGCCGAGGCCCAGCAGAGCGCCGTTGTACTTGGACAGGACGGCGAGCCCCAAGAGCGCCGCAGCGCCGTAGAGCGGACCGATCCACCGCCCCCCGCTCTCGACGCCGACCACAAACCTCCAAAAGCAATAAAGCGAGGCCACACAGAAGGCCACCAACAGGTGGTCGTTGAAAGCGGGCGTCGTGAACAGGGCGATGACCGGAACCGTGAGGAACACCGCCATTGTCCGCCAGAACACGAAGTGTCGTGCTTCGCCCATCTGTCGCGCAATCACCCAGACGACGGCGGCGATTCCGGCGAGGCTGACCCAGGTCAGGAGGCGCAGGCTGACCGGCGACCAACCTAATATCGCGGCCACAAGCGACAGGAGCCACGCATTGAACGGCGGATGGTCGAAATACGACCAGGCAAGGTGCTGCCCCCAGACCCAATAGTAGGACTCGTCGCCCATTGGCGGAACGGTGACGTCGAACCAGACCCGTAGCGCCAGCATGTAGACGACAACCGCGGCAGACAGCGCGGTCCGTGGCTCAAGGATTGTCCGGGGAAGGCTATCGGCGCGAATAGGGCACGCTCCAATTCATGTCACGGAGCGTTAGCGCATGCGGCCGTTCACCGCAAACTGCCCCGCCGCAGCGCAGGCGACGGGGCACAGCGAGCGGATCAATAGGTCGCCCGGCCGCCCGAAAGGTCGAAGACCGACGCGGTGGTGAAGCTGTTTTCCTTGCTCACCAGCCAGGCCACCATGTTGGCGGCTTCGTCGACTTCGAGGAAGCGGCCGCGCGGGATGCGGACCAGCATGTAGTCGATGAATTCCTTGGTGAGGCTGTCGAGGATCGGTGTTTTCGCCGTGGCCGGGGTGATGGCGTTGACGGCGATGTCGAACTTGGCCAGTTCCTTGCCCAGCGACTTGGTGAGGCCGATGACGCCGGCCTTGGCGGCCGAATAGGCCGCGAGGTTGGGATTGCCCTCCTTGCCGGCCACCGAGGAGATGTTGACGATCCGGCCGTAGTTG
>JANXSI010000221.1 GCA_025352765.1 Devosia sp.
GCGGCGAGCCGGATCAAAGAAGACCGGTACACGGCCGACTGGATCGGGCTCTAGCGTTCACACGGCCTGCACATTTGCGCGAGGCGTGGAAAAACGGTCGGCGACGACCTACATTGGCATCATCACACACATGCAAGGAGACACCACATGGCATCGACCACCGAGCGCGCAGTGCTGGCCGGGGGCTGCTTCTGGGGCGCGCAGGACCTGATCCGCCGCCAGCCGGGCGTGATCTCGACCCGGGTCGGCTATTCGGGCGGCGACGTGCCCAATGCCACCTACCGCAACCACGGTTCCCATGCGGAGGCCGTCGAGATCGTGTTCGATCCGACCAAGACCAGCTTTCGCAAGATTCTCGAGTTCTTCTTCCAGATCCACGATCCGTCGACCAAGAACCGGCAGGGCAATGATGTCGGCATGAGCTATCGCTCGGCGATCTTTTATACCTCGGACGAGCAGAGGCGCGTAGCCGAGGACACCATCGCCGATGTCGACGCGTCCAAGCTTTGGCCGGCAAAGGTGGTGACCGAGGTCGCCGCGGCTGGCCCGTTCTGGGAGGCGGAGCCGGAGCATCAGGACTATCTGATCAAGCATCCGGGCGGCTACACCTGCCATTTCGTCCGGCCCGGCTGGGTGCTGCCCAAGCGGGCCGAGGTCGCGGCGGCCGAATAAGGCAACAGAGTATAGTTGGCGCCGGCGGCTCGCGCTGCCGGCGATCTATCATTGGCCCGCCCCATTGCCGGGAGGGGCCCTGCACCCGACATGCAAGTCATCCGTTTCGGATGAGGTGATCCCATGGCTGTCGAAGAACCCAGATTCGCGCTCGTGCTCAAGGATGGGGATTTCGAGCTCAGGGACTATCCTGAGCTGGTGGCCGCCGAGGTGACGGTGGGCGGCTCGCGCAGCGAAGCGTCCAGCGCCGGCTTCCGGCTGCTGGCCGGGTATATCTTCGGCGGCAATGCCGGCTCCCGCACGATCGCCATGACGGCGCCGGTCACGCAGGCCCAGCCGAAGGGGCAGAAGATCGCAATGACGGCCCCGGTTAGCCTCGCGGGCACGCCGGGCGAATGGGTGGTGCAGTTCACGATGCCGAGCGCGCTGTCGCTGGCGACCCTGCCGGCGCCCAATGACAGCCGGGTAAGACTCAAGTCAGTGCCGCCGGCCCGTATGGCCGTGCTGCGGTTTTCCGGCCTGACCGGGGATAGCCGCGTCGCGGAAAAGACCGCTGAGTTGGAACATCTGGTCGCGAGGCACAAGCTCGTGCCTCGCGGAGACGTCACCCTCGCCCGCTACGATCCGCCGTGGACACCTTGGTTCATGCGGCGCAACGAGGTGATGATGCCGGTGTCGGCAGAAGGCTGACGCCGGAAGCTACTTGCTGAAGGGCACCGTGGCGGTCAGTACATTGCCCGAATTGTTGAACTCGACCTGGAAGTCGACAGTGATCGACTTGGCACCTATCAGCGTGATCTGGGAGCCGATCCGTACGGCGTTGCCGGCGCGATCGGACTGCTTTTGGGCAAGATCGAAGCTGATCTGGTCACCCTTGATCTGGCCGATGGCGACGCCCTTGAACCCGGCGTTGGAGCTCATGACGGCCTGGTAGGTGCGCGACTTGTCGTCGAAGGCGATGGTGCCCGAGATCGACAGGTTCATGTTCACCAGAGTGCAGCGACCGGCGTAGTTGATCTTGGCCTGGTTGCCCTTGTCGATGGTCAGACGGCAGCGGAAGGGTTCGGGCTCCTTGCCGCCCACCAGGATTCCCGCACCGCTCCACCCGCCGATATAGGCCTTGAGCAGGTCGAGTTCAGCCTGGCTCGCCTGCGCCGGGACAACGGCGAGGCCGGCGAGGAGGAAGGTCGCAAGCGCAGCCAGCACGAGGATAAATCTTCTTGTCACTTCAAACGCCTCCAATGACGTTACCGCTTCCCAAACAAGTCTAAAGTCTGCCAGAGTCCGGCGGATGAACCGGGCATTTCACAGCAGGGCAGCGCGCCGGACAACCGGGTGGTCGGCCTTGACTGAGAGGACCTGACGTGACCCTTGCGCCTGCCGCAGCCGAAAAGAGCGCCGCACATTCCAACGCTTTGTCCGGCGCGGCAAGTCATGGCGTAAGATTGAGCCGAGATTTTGCAGGGTGCCCCTAATTGTCGACCGATACACCGATTATTGATGTCGCGAACGTCACTTATACGCTCGATATTGCGTCACGGCCTCTTCAGATTCTCAGAAATGTGTCGTTTCGGGTGCGCCCCGCCGAAGTCGTCGCGATCGTCGGCCCGTCCGGAAGCGGCAAGACCTCTCTGCTGATGCTGGTGGCCGGCCTCGAACGCGCGACGACGGGCAAGGTCGAAGTGGCGGGACGCGATCTGACTGGCCTCAGCGAAGACCAACTGGCCGATTTTCGCCGCAAGACGCTCGGCATCGTGTTCCAGAGTTTTCACCTGATCCCCTCGCTGACGGCGCTCGACAATGTCGGACTCGCCCTCGAAATCGCCTCGCCGGGATTATCGCTGGCGCAAACACGCGAGGCTGCAGCCAAGGCGCTCGAGGCGGTAGGGCTGGGCGACCGCCTGCATCACCGACCGGCAGCGCTCTCGGGCGGCGAGCAGCAGCGCGTCGGGCTGGCGCGCGCCATGATCGCCAATCCGAGCCTGCTGCTGGCGGACGAGCCGACCGGCAACCTCGATCAGAAGACCGGCGCTCTGGTCATCGACCTGATGTTCGACCTGGCGCGCAAGCAGCGCGCCGCCGTGGTGTTCGTGACTCATGATCCGGGTCTCGCCGCCCGCGCCGACCGAGTGCTGACGATGACGCAGGGCCAACTGGTCGAAACCTCGTCCGGGGCCGCCTGATGCAGGGGCTTTGGGCCGCCATCCGTCTTGGCCTGCTGGACATGCGCGGCGACCTCAGGCGCTTCGGGCTGATCATTGCCTGCCTCGCGGTCGGGACGGCGCTGATTGCCGGCGTCAGTTCGGTCGGCGCCAGCATCAAGCAGGCGGTCGAGGAGAATGCCGCGGTGCTGATGGGCGGCGACCTCGAGCTGTCGCGGGCCGACCGTCCGGCAACGCCAGAGGAGCTTGAAACCTTTGCGCGCTTCGGTCAGGTCGCCTCGGTCATTGAAACCAACGTGCGGGCACAGACCGACGCCCACGACGCTTTCGTCGATCTGGTGGCGACGGGGAGCACCTATCCGCTGCTCGGGCTGGTGGTCAGCCCGCAGCTCGCTGCCGGCCAGAAGCCGTTCGACCTGCTGGGCGCCAAGGACGGCGTCTATGGCGCGCTCGTCGATCCGCTGATGCTCGACCAGCTGGGCATTCCGGTGGGCGGCACGTTCCAACTCGGCGGCACCAATTTCGAGGCGCGCGGCACGCTCACCGCCCTGCCCGATGCGGCGGTGCGCGGCTTCCGGCTCGGACTGACGGCGCTGATCAGCACCGAGGGCTTCGCCGTGCTCTCGGACTTCACCTCGCCGCTGCCCGGGCTCGGCACGCTTTATCGCTACAAGCTGCTGATGCCTGGCGCTGGCACCGACGAGGGCCGGGCGGCCGTCGGGGCTGCGATCGGCGATACCGGCTGGACGTTGAGGGCGCCGCGCGAGGGCCTCGGCCCGATGGTCCACTATTACGACCTGTTCATGCGCTTCCTGGTGATTGTCGGCCTCGCTTCGCTGTTGATCGGCGGGGTCAGCGTGTGGACCGGCGTTTCGGCCTACATCACTGAGCGCGCCAACGTCATCGCCGTGATGCGTTCAATGGGCGCCAGCCGCCGTCGCATCTTCGTCCACTTCTTTGTCCAGGTCGCGATGCTGGCCCTTGTCGGCGTCGGACTCGGGCTTCTGGTCGGGGCCGGGACGGGACTGCTGGTGCTGCCGGTCGTGGCGCGGGCGGTCGGCATCGGACTCGCGCCGGGCCTTCATGTCGAGCCGCTGCTGGTTGCGGCAGGCGTCGGGCTGCTTACCGCCTTTGCCTTCTCCTATTTGCCGCTGCAGCAGGCGCTCGGGATTCGCCCGGTGATCCTGTTCCGCTCCAAGGGCCTCTCGGCTCCGCCGATGCAGTGGCGCGAGCTGTTCGGCTCGGTGCAGATCGTTCCGGTGATCATTGCGGCCATTGGGTTCGCCTGGCTTGCGATCATCATGACCGGAGACCCCGCCCTGGTTGGGGCTTTCGCGCTGGTCAGCGCGCTCGCGGTGCTGCTGTTCCGGGGCGCCATCGCGGCGGGCCGGGCGCTGCTCCGCCGCGTGCCCGAGCCCGCCAATCCGATCTTGCGGCGTGCGCTGCGCGGCATTTCGGGCGCCGGTTCGAACGCGCCGTCGGTGGTGATTTCGGTCGGCATGGCGCTCGCAACGCTGGTCGTCGTGCTGGTGCTGCAGGTCAACCTCAGCAACGAATATCTCGGGGCCTCGGTGTTCGATGCGCCGACGCTGGTTGCCTCGGACCTGTTCAAAGACGAGGTCGCGACGCTCAAGGCCGACAAGGACAAGGGCGGCGATATCCTCGCCTTCACCGCGACGCCGATGCTGCGGGGCGCCGTGACGGCGATCAACGGCGCGGCGGTCGAGACCGTGGTGACGCATGGCCCGGAAGCGCTGGCGCTGCTGGCGGGCGACGTGCCGCTGACCTATCGGCCGGAACTGCCGGCCGCCTCCAAGCTCGTCGACGGCCAGTGGTGGCCCGCCGATTATCAGGGCCCGCCGCTGGTGTCGCTGCACCAGGGGCTGCGCTCGGGGCTCGGGGTCAAGATCGGCGACGAGCTGACGTTCTCGGTGTTCGGCGACACCATCACCGCCAAGATCGCCAATTTCCGCGACTATTCCTGGCAGGGCGGCATCGACTTTCTGGCCACCTTCTCGCCGGGCGTGCTCGAGGGCTATCCCGCGACCCTGCTCGGCGCCGTGACCGCCGCCCCGGGACGGGAGGAGGCCGTAACCCGCGCCCTGGCGGCGGAACTCCCCGACGTACGATTTGTCGCCATCGGCGAGACACTGCAGAAGATCACCGCGGCGCTCGGCCAGCTGTCGCTCGCGGCGGCGCTGGTGGGCGGCCTTGCGGTCAGCAACGGGCTGCTGGTGCTGCTGGGCAGCCTCGCCTCGGGCCGGGCGCAGCGGCGTGCCGATTCGGTGATTACCAAAGTGCTGGGCGCGAGCCAGTTCGAGGTGATTTCGGTCTATGTGGTCGAGTACGTGATCCTCGCCACGTTCGCGGCGATCCTCGCGACACCACTCGGCATCCTCTTGGCCTACATCCTCACCAAGGTGCTGCTCGACGTCGACTTCACGCTGGGGATTGCGGCGCTCGCGGCGGTCGATCTCGGCGCCATCGCCATCACCGGCTTCCTCGGCGCAACGACGGTGTTCCGGGCGCTCGCGGTGCGGCCGGCCAGGCTGCTGCGCGAACTCTAGAGACCCGAACCACAGCGCGGCTTGACGTATTTGTTCCCGTTATGTTCTTGTTGATGCCCTTTCGGTGGGTGTCACATGGGCGATGCTGCCACGATCCTTCACGCCGACCTCGACGCCTTCTATGCGTCGGTCGAACAGATGCTCGACCCGACGCTGCGGGGTATTCCGATCGCGGTGGGCGGTGGCGTGGTGCTGGCGGCGTCCTATGAAGCCAAAGCCTTCGGCGTGCGCGGCGGCATGCCGGGACGGCGGGCCAAAGAGCTCTGTCCGCAGCTGCGATTCGTCGGCGGCCACTTTGCCGAATATCAGCGGCTCGGCGACGCCGCGATCCGCATCCTCGACGACTTCACGCCGCTGGTCGAACGCATCTCGATCGACGAGGCCTTTGCCGATGTCGCGGGTACCGCGCATCTCTTCGGCGCGCCCGCGGCGATTGCCGAAACCGTCCGCCGCCGCGTCCGGGCCGAGGTCGGACTGCCGATCTCGGTGGGCGTGGCGCGGACCAAGCACCTCGCCAAGATCGCCTCGCAGGTGGCCAAGCCCGATGGTCTGTGCGTCGTCGAGCCGGCGACCGAGCTCGAGTTCCTGCACGATCTGCCGGTCGGGCTGATGTGGGGCGTCGGGCCGGCGACCGAAGCACGACTCGCGGGCATTGGCGTCAAGACCATCGGGCAGATGGCGGCGACGCCCCGGCAGTCGCTCGAGAAACTGCTGGGGGTGGCGGCGAGCGATAAGCTGCGCGCCCTCGCCTTCAACCGCGATCCGCGCGCCATCGTCACCGACCGGCGGGCCCGCTCGGCCGGGGCGCAATCGGCACTCGGCCGCAAGCCGGTGGACCCGCAGGTGGTGCGGGGGGCGCTGCTGCATCTGGCCGATCGCATCGGCTCGCGGCTGAGGGCGAAATCGATGTCGGGGCGGACGGTGACGGTGCGGGTGCGGTTCGCCGATTTGCGCGCGGTGACGCACGCGGCGACGCTCGACGCGCCGGTGTCGGCCACGGGAATCCTGGCAGAAGTCGCCGAGGATCTGGTGTGGCAGGTGCTCGACCAGCATCCCGAAGAGCGGTTCATTTCCCTGTTGGCAATAGCGGTGTCGCACCTCGAGCGGCAGGCGGTGCTGCAGCTCGAACTGCCGCTCGGCTTTGCCGACGAAGCCCGGCGCCCAGGCAGCAAACGCGGCGCCTCACGCTGGCTCGCCGACCGAGCCATGGACAAGGTGCGCGGCCGCTTCGGCTGGGAGGCCATCGGCTATGGGGCGGTGAGCGGCTCGTCGCGCAGCGTCCCGGACGGTTTTCGAGAACTCGCCGAGAAGGAACTCTAGCCGAGACGATTCAGCCCTGGGGCTTGTCGGCGGGATAGGTACCCAGCACGTGGAAATAGTCGGTAAAGAACCGCAGCTCCTCGAAGGCCAACTGCACCGAGCGGTCATCGGGGTGGCCTTCGATATCGGCGTAGAACTGCGTTGCAGTGAACGAGCCGTCGAGCATGTAACTTTCGAGCTTGGTCATGTTGACGCCGTTTGTGGCAAAGCCGCCCATCGCCTTGTAGAGCGCTGCGGGGACATTGCGGACGCGGAACACGAAGGTGATGCGGGTCGGCACCGAGCCGCGCGCCGGGGTCTCGGGTGTCTTGGAAATCACCAGGAAGCGGGTGGTGTTGTGCGCCGCGTCCTCGATATTTTCGGCGAGGATGTCGAGGCCATAGACCTCGGCGGCGAATTTCGAGGCGATGGCGCCGACCGATTTGTCGCCGCGCTCGGCGACTTCGCGGGCACTGCCGGCGGTGTC
>JANXSI010000241.1 GCA_025352765.1 Devosia sp.
TTTCGCCCGATGCCTCCAGCGCCTCCCGGGCATTCTTGATCAGGTTGACCAGGATGCGGGAAAACTGATCCGGGTCGACGCGGATCGTCACGCCATCGGGCACGGCATTGCTGAAGGCAATAGAGGGGTGTCGGACCGCGCCGGCATCAGTCGCCGACTCCTCGACGAGGGCGCGCAGGTCGACCGGGACGGGCTTTGGCGGCGTCCCGCTCTGGCGCCCGTAGTCGAGCACGGACTGGGCGAAGGCGACGGCCTTGTCGATCGACTGCACCAGGCGGGGGGCAAGACGCTGGATCTGCGGATCATCGAGCGCCACGACCTGGTCCGATAGCAATTGGGCCGAGGTCAGTGTGTTGCGTAGGTCATGATTGATCTTGGCCACCGCAAGCCCCAGATCGGCTAGATGACGGCGCTGGCGGAGCATCGAGAAGATGTCGGTCTCCATGGCCGCCAGCTCGTTCTCGACAATGCCAATTTCGTCCTTGCGACGGGTCGGCGCGATGATCAGCGAGGCGTTTTCGGGTGCCATGCGGTAGGCGACCATATTGCCGGTGAGGCGGCGGATCGGATGGATCAGAAGCCGGCTGACCAGCAGGTACAGCACAGCCGCCGTCAACACTGCGATGAGCAGCGAAATCAGCACGATGTTCCAAGAATAGGCCAGCAGATCGGCGTGCAGCGGCGCTTCGTCCATCAGCACCTCGACTTCCGCCGCGGCGTCACCGCCATCGGAATTGCCCAAGATCCGCAGTGTGCGCTCGCCATTGTGGGTGAGCGTGTCAAGCGCTCCTATGATCAGGGTCATATAGTCCGTCGCCCGCATGTCGGCGGTGACGGCCTGTTTGGGCATGGGCTTTTCCTCGAGCTCGATCAACTGGCTCTGGCCGTTTCGCCGGTAGACGATCGCCACGGCCCCGGCCGAGTGCAGCAAATTGTTGGTGAGCATGGCAGGCAGTTCGGTGCCGTCTGGCACCGCATCGAGCACGCGGGCCGCGACGATCCCGATGCGCAGCCGGTCATTGAGCCAAGCTTGACGGAAATTGCCGGCGGAGGGCAGATAGATCAGCACTTCGACCGCAAGGATCACCAAAGTGATCGTGGCGATGAGTTTGACTGAAAGCCCGGAAAATGGCCCAGGCATGGCGCGGGGCTCAGTTGTCATTGCAGCCTGTCTAGCCAGAAATCGCTAAGGCAACAAGCGGTTGAGGCTCCAGCCGCCGGACTTCAGCCGGGGCTGTGCCGTGGCCGCTCGAGCCTGCTCGCCAAGCACTTGCGCCAGCTCGGCATAACTCGGATAGGGCGCTGCCAGCCCTGCCAGGTCCCTGGCGTCGAGGTTTTGCGCGATCGCGAGGCCAAACAGTGCCGCCAGTTCCCCGGCGCTGGGACCGACTATACCCGCCCCCAGGAGCTTTCCCGACTTGCCGACGACGAGTTTGACCACCCCCATGCCCTCGCGGGCGGCGCGGGCGCGATCGATTTCTCCATAGCTCGCGCGCAGTACCGAAAAGCCGCCTTTCAGACGCGTACGTGCCATCGGCTCCGTCAGGCCAATTTCGGCAATCTCGGGATCGGTGAGGGTCAGACGCGGGAACGCGGCTGGCTCAAAGCGCTGCGGACGCCCGAGCAGCGCGGCCGTCACCACGAGATCAGCCTCGAACGCGACGAGGTGCGGGGAATGTCCGGCGGCCTCGCCCATGGCGTAGATGCGGGAATTGGTCGTCCGCAGCGACGCATTGAGGACCAGCGCACCGGCGTGAGCGGTGGAGCGCCGAACCTTCGCGGCGGCGAGATTGAGGTCGTCGAGGGCGGGCGGGCGTGCGGGCGCAACAAGCACATGGGTTGCCGTGATCGACCGATCGCCATCGCCTTGGCGCACCCGGATGCGGATCGACTGCGCACTTTCCTCCGCGGCCAGGGCCGCCGCCTCTTCGATAACGACGACGCCCGCGCCGCGGAGACTCCGCAGAGCGATGTCGACCAGTTCGGGATCGGACTGGGGAAGCATCTTGCCGGGCTCCACGATGGTCACCTCGGTGCCCAGGCGGCGGTAGCACAGGGCGATCTCGAGCCCCATGGGCCCTGCGCCCAAGATCACCAGATGGTCCGGACGCCGGGTGTTGTCGAAGATGGTTTCGGTGGTGAAGTACGGTACAGAGAGCAGGCCGGGAATATCCGGAAGGCTGGAACTAGCGCCGGTGGCGATGACGAACCGACGCGCCTCGATCACGGTCTCGCCGACCCTGAGAGTGCGCGGATCGGCAAAACTGCCGCTGCCGCGCACCAACTCAATGCCAAGGGCGGCAATCCGAGCGGCCGCGCCTTGGGGGGCGCTTTGAGCGATGATTTCCGCGATGTGGTCGCGCACCCGGCGAAAACTGATATTGGCGGGCTCGAGGCCGATGCCGAAGGCGCCGGCGCCCTCGGCCAGCGCGGCGCGTTCGGCTGCCGCTGCGAGCGCGCGAAGCGCCAGTGGACCCGATTGGAGACTGGCGCGGCCCGGCTCAGCCTTCTCGACCATGACAACGCTGGCGCCGACCCGCCGTGCCGCCTCTGCCACGGCGAGACCGGCCGCGCCGGCGCCGATGACGCACAGATCTGGGGTAGAAGGGGTTGCCAAGCCGGACCTTTGCCGCCGCGGGAAGGAGTCGACAGGGCGTTTCTAGTTCAATGGCCACAAAATGCCAGAGGGTGAGCGCCATCG
>JANXSI010000251.1 GCA_025352765.1 Devosia sp.
GATCGCCGCCGCTTCCGCCAGCATGAAGATCGCCGCGTCCATGGTATTGCGGGCGAACGGACGCAGGATGAACTTCACCTTGCCGGTCTTGACGTATTTGTCGACGAACGGCCCGAGCACGGTGTTGGAAAACAGCGCGCAGTGCGGGCAGGTCGGCGAGGCGTACTCGATGAACGTTACCTTCGCGGCCGGATCGCCCGAAACCTTGTCGGGGATCCCGGCCGGCGCCATCAGCTTGAGCAGGTCGATCGTGTCGCCGTCCTTGGCAAAGGCCAGGGAGGGGAGGCCGGCAGCGCCCAGAACGGTCGCGGCTGCGGCCAGCGTCAAAGTTTCACGGCGGCTGAAATTCACGGGGTTTCTCCTTATTTCGCGCGGCAACTTACACAGCCTCGATGGCGGAGCAAGGGCGCAAACCTTAAGCTTTGGTCACGTGCTAGCGAGGTCGCTTCGAGTAAAGCGCCTCGCCGAGGCCCTTCAGCGCCTCCTTGAGAGCGTCGTCGCCAATATCGGCCACTGCCGCATCGGCGCGGGCTACCACCTGCGGCAGCGGCACCGCATTGGCGGCTTTCTTGACTGAACTGCCCGTGAACGGCTCGGCCGACAGCCGCACCTCGCGCACCAGGAAATAGCCGAAATAGCGGTTGACCGCCGACGCCACCAGCGCCCCCTCATGGCTCAGCGCCATAGCGTGACCCTGCGCGCAGCGCAGATACAACGTTGCCCCCTCATGGCCCGCCCCGCGCGGCCATTTGAGCTGATCCGGCACCGCCACCTTGTCATAGGGCTTCGGCGCGATCGCCGCCCAACTGGTCAGCAGGTCACGCGTCGCGAACCCGCGCTTCTTGAGCACGGCGTCGAGCACTCCGGTCAGCGCTTCCGAGACGCCCACCGCCCGGTTGAGCCGTCTGGGCTCGATGTCTTTGTCCTTGGCCAAGCAAAATCCCGTTGCGCCGGGTGTCCGGCTGGTTCATCAGGCCATCATGCCAAAATCCAGCGCCCAGCAACAGCACGCGCCGCTCGATAGCGCCGCCGTACTCGCCTGGTACGACCGCCACGCTCGCACGCTCCCCTGGCGCACCGCGCCCGCCGACCGCGCCCGCGGCGTCCGCCCCGATCCCTATCGCGTCTGGCTCAGCGAAATCATGCTGCAGCAGACCACCGTTGCCGCCGTCGGCAAGTTCTACGCCCGCTTCCTCATGCTCTGGCCGACGGTCGCGGCGCTCGCCGCGGCGCCGCTCGAAGCCGTGCTCGTCGAATGGGCCGGCCTCGGCTACTACGCCCGCGCCCGCAATCTCCACGCCTGCGCCGGAGCCGTGGTCGAACGCTTCGGCGGCGTCTTTCCCACCACCTCCACCGAATTGCTGACCCTTCCGGGTGTCGGTCCCTACACCGCCGCCGCCATTGCCTCGATCGCCTTCGACGAGCCCATTGCCGTCGTCGACGGCAATGTCGACCGCGTCCTCGCCCGTTACCTCGCGCTGCCGGTGCCGGTGCGCGAGGAAAAGGACCTGATCCGCGCCAGGGTGCAGGCTGCCGTTCCCGCCCGCGCCGGCGATTTCGCCCAGGCGCTGATGGATCTGGGCGCCACCATCTGCACGCCGCGCGTTGCCAATTGCCTGCTCTGTCCGCTGCATGACGGTTGCACGGGCCGCCGCCTCGATCCGCTGGCCTATCCGGTGAAGGCCGAAAAGCCCGAGCGCCCGACCCGCTACGGCCACGCCTTCGTCCTGCTCGACGCCGACGGCGACGTGTTCCTGCGCACCCGCGCCGAAAAGGGCCTCCTCGCCCAGATGACCGAGCCCCCGGTCTCCGCCTGGCTCAACGAGGCCTTGCCGCCGGACTTTCCGGTCGACGCGACCTGGCGCCACCACGGCCAGGTGGTCCACGTCTTCACCCATTTCCGCCTCGAACTCGAAATCTGGTCCGCCACCATCCCCGATCCCGCCCTTCTCACCGACGGCTGGTGGACCGACCCGGCCGAACTCAACGCCGAAGCTCTCCCCACAGTCTTCCGCAAGGCCCTGGCAATGGCCGGGCTGGCCTAGCCGAACTCGCAGTCGGGCCACCGCCCCCCTTGCGGGGGAGGTAGCGGAGCTTGGACCGCAGGTCCTAGCGAAGCTGGGAGGGGGGTGGAAGCACTCTCGGTGCCGAGTGTTCTCCGTCCCGCGGCGTCCGCCATGCCTCCCACTTCCCCTTGACTTCCACCCTATAACGTAACATGTGAAGTTACATGAAAAACGACTCCCGCCTGTCCGCCGTTCTCCACACGCTTCTCCACATGGCCGACGCCGGCCGGCCGATGACGTCGGAAGAACTGGCCGCCCACTTGAACACCAATCCTGTCGTCGTCCGCCGCACCATGGCGGGCCTCCGTCGCGACGGCCTGGTGCGCTCCAGCAAGGGTAGGGGTGGCGGCTGGGAGATCGCCTGCGACCTCGAAACCGTC
>JANXSI010000286.1 GCA_025352765.1 Devosia sp.
GCCTGGCGCAGCTTTTCGGTCTGCTCCTGCTTGAGCGCCGCCGGATCGTCGGGGTGGTAGAAGCACAGCACCTTGATGCAGTGGTCGACCGGCCATTCGACGAGCCGGCTGCCGATGTCCTGGTTGAACTCGAAGCGCAACGGGCGGCTGCCCGGCAGTTCGATGGGTTTGGCGATCCAGAGGTTTTCGGGACCGGCGTCGAACAGCGCGGCGCGCCCGAAGCGGTCGTCGAGCAGCATGCCGTAGCCCGGGCGGCCGCGGGCGATGCGGGTTGCGGCTTTCACCGCAAGGCGCTTGAACGCGGCGATCTTTTCGGGGGTAGCGCCTGGCAGGTCTTCGAGCTGGCTGCGGTGGTCGATGGCGAGCGCCATGAGGCTCGGGATCGCCTTCCGCCGCGTCGTCGCCCAGTGGATGTGGTTGAGCGCGATGTCCTTGCGCAGCGCCCGCTCGGTGCTGCCATGGGCGAGGAAGAACGAGAGCTCCTCCCAGGTCGGGTATTCGGGGGCGCAGAGCAGCCGCGACACGGCGAAGGCGCCGCAGGCATTGGCCCAGGTGGCGGCGACCGCATGCGGCTCGCCGCGCAGCCAGCCGCGCAGGAACCCCGACATGAAGGCGTCGCCGGCGCCCAGCACGTTGTAGATCTCGATCGGAAAGCCCTTGCCGACGATGCCCTGTTCGAGATCGTCCGGAATGGCGCCGTCATAGACGATGCAGCCCTTGGCGCCGCGCTTGAGCACGATCGTCGCCTTGCTGAGGCCGCGGATGATCTTCAGAGCCGCGGGCAGGTCGTCGGTGCCGGCAGCCGCCATCACTTCTTCCTCGGTGCCGACGACGAGGTCCGTGTCGGGGAGGATCGCCTGGTAGGCGGCGGTGACGCGGTCGGACTTCACGTAGCGCTCGAAGCCGGCGGCGTGGCCGGCAAGGCCCCAGAGGTTGGGGCGATAGTCGATATCGAACACCACCTTGCCGCCACTGGCCTTGGCGAGGCGAATGGCCTTGGTCTGGGCGGCGGCAGCATTGAATTGCGAGAAATGCGTGCCGGTGACGACGATGGCCTTTGCCGAGGCGATGAAGGTCTCGTCGATGTCGGCTTCGCTCAGCGCCATGTCGGCGCAGTCGGTGCGATAAAAGATCATCGGCGAGACGCCCTCAGCCTCGACCGAAAGCAGGACCAGTGCGGTGAGCCGGGCAGGGTCGGTGACGACGCCGGCGGTCTCGACGCCTTCGCGCGCCAGTTGCTCCTTGATGAAGCCGCCCATCTGCTCGGCGCCGACCCGGGTGATCAGCGCGGATTTGAGGCCGAGGCGGGCCGTGCCGACGGCAATGTTGGTCGGGCAGCCACCGACCGATTTGGCGAAGCTGCCGATATCTTCGAGGCGTGTGCCGATCTGCTGGCCGTAAAGGTCGACGGACGAACGGCCGATGGTGATGACGTCGAGCGGCTTGCCGGCCATGTCGTTCCCCTCCGAGGTCACCGGTGATTGACGCGCAGAAGGAATACACCTTCTGGATTGCAGTCAAATGGAATTTCTATTCCACAGACCCGGTTTGAGCGGAGCCGTCCTGCGGGCGGTCATCGTCCGATCAATGCCCGGGGTCGCGCCGGCGGGCCTCGGCGATGCTCACCGTCAGCGCCATCGCCAGAGCCATGCTGGCCGACAGCGAGCGGAAGCCGGCGTGGTCGGCCTCGGCAACCTCGAACCAGACCCGCGAGCACTGGGCCAGCGGTGATAGTGCCGAATCCGTCAGCGACACCACTGCGACGCCTTGCTCGGAGAGCGCCTTCGCCTGCGCGACGGTCTCGCTCGCATAGGGCGAAAAGCTGATGGCAAAGGCCGCGTCGCGCGGGCCTGCCAGCGCCAGCACGTCATCGTCGATGCCCGCCGCCGTACCCACCGTGATGCATTTTACCTTAAGCTTGCCAAAGGCATAGGCCATGTAGCTGCTGATCGGGTAGGAGCGCCGCTTGGCGACGAGGAAGATCGTTTCGGCCCGCGCCAGCAAGGTCACGGCGTGGTCGAATCTCGCGTGGTCGAGGCTCATCGACAGGGCGTCGAGCGAGCGGTGTCCGGCGGCTATGAACCCATTGAGGATGCTCGCATTCTCGCTCACGGCGGGGCTCTCCTGCTCGAGCAGCCGCAGCCGGTCCTCATAGGTCGAGGTGCGCTCGCGGAGGCGAGCGCGGAAGATCAGTTGCAGGCTCGAGAAGCCCTCGAAGCCAAACTGCTGGGCGAACCGCACCAGCGTCGAGGGCTGCACCATCGCGGCCTCGGCGATGCTCGCAGCGGTCCGGAAGGC
>JANXSI010000289.1 GCA_025352765.1 Devosia sp.
CCCTGCCGCCGGCGTGACCCCGGTTTGAATCCAGGTCCCAGCCGAAACGCGCCGGTCCTCGGAACAGCACGACTGCTGCCCCGCCCCGACTTCCCCGCACCAACCACTCGTCATGATCTCGCTTCGGTGCGGCGATGGGGGGAGAATACAGCAGGTGCGAGGGGCGTCAGTTCGGGAACGCGAAATCGGGGGTAAGCGATTGGGAGGACTGGGGAACCGATGTCAGTTGGCGTGTCACTTAAGTCGCAGTCGTGACCCTTCTCCCGCTTGCGGGGGAAGGTGGCACGCAAAGCGTGACGGAAGGGGGGAGCCCCACAGCAGCGAAAGCGGCTCCCCCCTTCCGCCGCCTGCGGCGGCACCTTCCCCCGTAAACGGGAGAAGGGACCCCACTGCGAGATCTGTTTCGAGCGGAGAGCCCCCACCCACCACGCTCGCGCGTGGTCCCCCACCCGTAAAGGAGAAGGAGTCCCGACTGCATGCCCCGAGCCGTGACGGAGAGTCGACTTCGGCGAGCGCTTGGGCAAAACTTGCCCTGGGGGTCTCCGGTCGAACAATGGCGCACGTTTTTCTCTCCTACATGCATGATGAGAAGGCGTATGCCGCACGTCTTGCCGGCCGGCTGACCGAGGCGGGTTTCGATGTCTGGTGGGACGATGCGCTGGTCGCCGGACAAGACTTCGACAATGTCATCCAGAAAGTCATCGAGGCTACGCCGGCGGCGGTGATCCTGTGGTCCCGGGCGGCGGCACGCTCGGACTGGGTGCGGGCAGAGGCCAACATCGCGCGCCAGCAAAAGAGCGCGATCCCCGTCATCATCGACGACGTTCCCGTCAGCGCCCTGCCGATCCCGTTCCAGCAGCTCCACATGATCACGCTGCGGAACTGGGACGGCAATCCCGAGGACCTGGGCTTCAAACAATTGCTCAAGGCGATCGTCGAGCGGGTCGGCCGACCGGCGACAGACCCGTTGCCGGCTGCAACCGGGCTCCCTGCCGCACTCGCACCGTCGGCCGAAGACGCGGCCCTGTGGGCGGATGTCCTGAAGTCCAACGAGGAAGGCGACTACCGCGAGTATATCAAGAAGGTCGGTCCCACCGGGCCGTTCGTGAAGTTGGCGGAGCTACGCCTTGCCCGTGCCATCCGCCGCAGGCGACGCCGCCGGGCCCTTGCCGCGGCGGCGGTAGGGCTCGTGATCGTGCTCAGCGGCATCGCCCTGCTGCGCCCGTCCCTCTTCCCGCCCGATCCGGCGCCGGTGAGTGTGTCTTCGGCCGACTCGCAAACCTCCTCGAGCGCGTCGGACGACCAGTCGATCTATTCCGGACTCACACTCTCGTCGGAAGTCTCGTCGGACGCCTCCGACGCAACATCGGAACCGCCGGCGCCTTCGATTGATTTCGCCTCGCTGCTGCAGGACCTGTCGCTGCCCGATTCGCCGATCGCGTCGTCCGTGCTGCCGACGGATCCGTCGTGGTGGCCATCACTGCTGTTCGCCAGTTCCAGTGTCGACGTGAGCAGTGCGGCGGACCTGCCGTCGGATAGCTCGGTCGAGCTGTTCCCCGACGCGCGCTGCGGTTCGCTGAGCCTGATCCGGCCCCCGCTTGGGATCGCCTCGTTCTGCCTCGACACCGCCAACTGGACCGCAGGAACCGACCAGGATCCGACGCGGCGGCTCTACTTCACCTCTGCAGCCACCGGCGGGGCTGTTGAGTTCGGCGTGGACGACAGGCACATCGATGTGGCCCAGCAGGAAGAAACCATTCGCGTGCAAAATCAGCAGATGGCCACGACGACCGGCACGGTGCGGGTAACGCGGCTCGATCAGACGGCAACGGACGCCGATGGCCACGAATGGACTGTCTGGGACGTCGAGCGCCCACGCGCCAACGACATCGAGTACACGCGCGAATATTTCTATTCCGACGCCCTGCGCTCGGTCTTCCTCCAGACCTGGAGCCTCAGTCCCGAGGAATGGCAGACGACGAACGCCATCTTCCTCACCGTCCGCATCGAGTCTTCGCCATGACGGTCCGGTAAACACGATCGAGTCGACCGCTGTCACAATAGAGTAATACAACCCGGCTTTGTGCTGGCGACGAGCACCTTGGGGCGATGGATGAGCAACACCGACAAGAAGGCCGAGAGCGAAGCGGCGCAGATCGAGCGCATCAAGGCCGAGATCACCGACAGTTTCGACGAAGAGCTGGAGATGCAGCTCGAGGAGGAGCGGCTCGACGAACTGGTGGCCGAGGAGTTTTCGCCCGCCGGTACCCCGACGCTCGAGCGCCAGACCTATTTCCGCGAGCTGTTCCGCCTGCAGCACGAGCTGGTCCGCCTGCAGGACTGGGTGGTCTACAAGAAGCTCAAGATCGTCCTGATCTTCGAGGGCCGCGATTCGGCCGGCAAGGGCGGCGCCATCAAGCGCGTCATCCAGCGGCTCAATCCGCGCGTCGCGCGCGTCGTCGCCCTGCCCGCCCCGACCGAACGCGAACGGCATCAGTGGTACTTCCAGCGCTACGTGCCGCATCTGCCGACGGCGGGCGAGATCGTGCTGTTCGACCGCTCGTGGTACAACCGCGCCGGCGTCGAGCGCGTCATGGGCTTCGCCTCGGCCGAGGAGGTGGAGGAGTTCTTCCGCTCCGTCCCCGATTTCGAGCAGATGCTGGTGCGCTCGGGCATCATTTTGATCAAATACTGGTTCTCGATCACCGATGCCGAGCAGGAATTCCGCTTCAAGATGCGCATCCACGATCCGCTGAAGCAGTGGAAGCTGTCGCCCATGGACATGGAAAGCCGCGTCCACTGGGAGGACTACACCAAGGCCAAGGAAGAGATGCTGTCGCGCACCCACACCCCCTTCGCGCCGTGGTGGGTGGTGCAGGCGGTGGACAAGAAGCGCGCCCGGCTCAACATGATCTCGCACCTGCTCGACCAGGTGCCCTACGGCGACTCGCCCAAGGGCGAAGTCATCCTGCCGCCGCGCGTCCACCACCCCGACTACGTGCGTCATCCGGTGCCGGCCGAGCTCTACGTGCCGGAGAAGTACTAGGCTTCGCCAGTCGACCAATTGCCCTCGCCCGTCTGGGTGAGGGTGACCAAGGGGCGGATGAGGGGAAGCCCGGCATGCAAGCGGCCTCCCCCTCATCCGACTCTTGACCCGATCCCTGCCGACTGCGGCGCCACCCCATGGCTGCATGGGCGGTCTGCTTTGGCGGTGTAGGACAAAGTTCATGCCATGCCGCTAAGCTCATCAGACGCGCGGGGGCTCGTTCATGGACTCTTATGATCTGATCGTCATCGGCTCCGGCCCGGCAGGGCGCCGGGCGGCCATCCAGGCCGCCAAGCTAGGCCGATCGGTGCTGGTGGTCGAAAACCGCCTGCGCGTCGGCGGCGTCTCGGTCCATACCGGCACCATCCCGTCCAAGACGCTCCGCGAAACCGTGCTCAACCTCTCCGGCTGGCGCGAGCGCGGCTTTTACGGCCTCGCCTACCGGGTCAAGAAGGACATCGAGGGCAAGGACCTGGGCGCCCGCCTGCGCATGACGCTCGACCACGAGATCGATGTGCTCGAGCACCAGTTCGCCCGCAACGGCGTCAAGACCGTCGCCGGCAAGGCCCGCTTCAGCGACCCGCACACCGTCATGGTCAAGAACGGCGACGACGCCGAATACACCTACCGGGCCGAGAACGTAGTGATCGCCGTCGGCACGGCGCCCTACCGCCCAGCCCACATCCCGTTCAACGAGACCAGCGTCTTCGACAGCGACAACATCGCCGCCGACCCGCGCGTCCCCAAGAGCATCACAGTGGTCGGCGCCGGTGTCATCGGGCTCGAATACGCCACCATCTTTTCCGCCATGGACGTGCCGGTGACCCTCGTGGAGCCGCGCGAACAATTCCTCGAATTCATCGATCGCGAGATCATCGAGGAATTCGTGCACGAGCTGCGCAAGCGCGGCATGCAGCTCAGGCTCGGCGTCAAGGTCGAGGCCGTTGACGTAGACGACCAGGGCTGGGCCGTCTCGACCCTCAGCGACGGCCGCCGCATCCGCACTGAAATGCTGCTCTATGCCGCCGGCCGGGTCGGCGCCACCACCGGCCTCGGCCTCGAGACCTGCGGCCTTGCGGCCGATGATCGCGGCCGCCTCAAGGTCGACCCCAAGACCTTCCAGACCAGCGTGCCCAACATCTACGCCGCCGGCGACGTCATCGGCTTTCCCTCGCTGGCCTCGACGGCGATGGAGCAGGGCCGGATCGCTGCCTGCCACGCCTTCGGCGCGCCGATGCCACCGGCCCCGGAATTCTTCCCCTACGGCATCTACGCC
>JANXSI010000294.1 GCA_025352765.1 Devosia sp.
TGGGGCTTTGCCATCAGTCCGCTGATGGTGCGCGCCACTTCGATCGAGGAGCTGCTGGCGCAGTACCGGCTGATCGAGGCGCAGCGCTCGAGCCTTGGCTACGACATCGACGGCGTCGTCTACAAGCTCGACCGGCTCGACCTGCAGCGGCGCTGGGGGTTCGTGACCGGCGAGCCGCGCTGGGCTGTGGCGCACAAGTTCCCGGCCGAGCAGGCAACCACCGTCGTCAAGCGCATCGACATCCAGGTCGGGCGCACCGGCACGCTTGCGCCCGTGGCGCGGCTGGCGCCGGTGACGGTCGGCGGTGTCGTGGTCGAGAACGTCACGCTCCACAATGAAGACTACATCAAGGGAATCGACAGCACCGGCGCACCGATCCGCGGCGACGAGCCGATCGACGTGCGGGTCGGCGACACGGTGGTCATCCAGCGCGCCGGCGACGTCATCCCGCAGATCGTTCGCGTTGTGCTCGAAAAGCGGCCGGCGGACGCCGTGCCCTACGAGTTCCCGACGGTCTGCCCGGTTTGCGGCTCGCCAGCGGTGCGCGAGATCAACGAGAAGACCGGCAAAGCGGACTCCCGCCGCCGTTGTACGGGCGAGCTGATCTGCGCAGCGCAGGCGGTCGAGCGGCTTCGGCATTTCGTGTCGCGCGGGGCGATGGACATCGAGGGGCTCGGCGCCGAAAACATCGACCTGTTCTTCAACGCCGGCCTGATCAAGACCGCTGCCGACATCTTCACCCTCAAGGACAATCGGCCCGCCGTGCAGGCGGCGCTGGCCGCGCGCCGCGAGGAGCAGGCGAAGCTGCGCGAGGCCGCGTCGGGCAAGACGCGCAAAAACGTCCGTACGGTCGAGGATCGCAACTTCGAAGGGCTCGACAAGCTGTTCGCGGCGATCGATGCACGGCGCGAGCCGGAACTCGATCGCTTCATCTTCGCGCTGGGCATCCGGCACATCGGCGAGACCACAGCGGCCGTCCTCGCCAAGACCTTCTCGACCATCGAGGAGTTGGTGCGGGTCGGCAAGGAAACGGCGACGCATGCCGATGATCCGCATTCGGTGTTCCCCTCGGTCGACGGCATCGGGGGCACGGTGATCGAGGCGCTGATCGATTTCTTCGGCAACGCGCGCAACGACGATGTGATCGATGCCCTGCTGACGCAGGTGCATCCGCGCCCCTACGTGGTCAGCGTCTCGGCCAATTCCCAGGTCGCCGGCAAGACCGTGGTGTTCACCGGCAGCCTCGAGAAGATGACGCGCGGCGAGGCCAAGGCGATGGCCGAGCGCATGGGGGCCAAGGTCGCCGGCAGCGTGTCGGCGAAGACCGATATCGTCGTCGCCGGTCCGGGCGCCGGCAGCAAGCTCAAGCAGGCGGCGGCGCTGGGTGTCCTTGTTTTGGACGAAGATGGATGGCTTGATCTGGTTCGCCAATAGCCGGGGGGCTTTGGAGGCGTCATGCTCAAGATACTCATGGTTACGGCCGCCACCGCTTTTTGCCTCGCAACTCCCGCACTGGCCGGTGCGGCCGGCGAGACGCTCAAGGGCGCGCTCTATGCTGGAACGTTTGCCGAGGGACTCGCGGCGCTCGAGCCGATGGCGGAGGCCGGCGACCCGGAGGCCGCGTTCGGCGTCGGCACGATCAAGCTGACCACGACGTTGCAGGCGCTGACACGGACGCTTTACCGGCACGGCTTCGACCTGCCGGGTGCGCCCGATGCGGGGTTCACCGCGGGCGTCGCGATTCCGCAGAATCCTGAGCCTGAGCCGTTCGACTACGCCGGGGTGCGCCAGATGTTGGCCGATCTGGTCGCCGGTCTCGACGACGCGCGGGCGTCGTTCGAGATCGCCGGCAAGCAGGGTGATTACGTGATCGAACTCGATCCGCTCAAGGTGCGGACCGAAGCCAATGGCGACGGCAAGGCCGAGGAGAGCGAGAGCCTTGCCGGGCTCTACGCGCTCTGGACCCAAGTGCCAATCGGTGACGTGCTTGCCCGGCGTCCGGCCGGTGGGGTGCCCGTTTTCGATTTTGTCGGGCTCGACCGGGCCGATGCATTCTGGCTGGCCGGGTATACAGAGGTGCTTGCTGCGCAGGCGGATTTTCTCCTCGCTCACGATTTCTCGCACTTTGTCGATGCGAGCTTTCACCGGTTCTTCCCCAGGGCCGGCTTCCCGATGCAGGACTATTCTCACGGCGTCGGTCGGCTGATGCTGACCCCTGAGACCGATACGGGCATTGCCGACATTATCGCTGCCATCCACACCATCGACTGGCCGGTGACCGATGCCGCCAAGCTCAGCGGCGTGCGGACGCGCCTCAAGGCGGTGCTCGCCTACTCCCGGCAGAACTGGGAT
>JANXSI010000298.1 GCA_025352765.1 Devosia sp.
TGCCGCGAGGGCACCGGCTGGATGATGCGGGTCATGGAGCGCATGGTCGAGGGCCGCGCCCAGAAGCGCGAGATCGACATGCTGTTCGAGGTCACCAAGCAGATCGAAGGCCACACTATCTGCGCGCTCGGCGACGCGGCGGCGTGGCCGATCCAGGGCCTGATCAAGAACTTCCGTCCGGTCATGGAAGCCCGGATCGACGAATACACTTATCGGTCCGACAGCGACGGCGCCGTGCCGTCGATCGCGGCGGAGTAAGCATGGCTCCCGCTGATCGCACCATCGGCTGGGTCGACCGCGCACGGCTCGCCACTCGAGGCGCAGCATGAGTGCGGCTCGTGCCAGGCGCATCAAGCGCGAGCCGACGACGCATGGCTGGACCTATCTGGGTCTGGGCATGATGGCGACGGCGCTCGCCTGGTGGCTGGTCTACTATGCGCCGCAGGGCGGCATGTTCGGCATGCTCGACACCAAGCTCAGCTGCGTATCCGGCGACAGCTTCGAGTGCGCCACGCTGCAACGATTCATCGGCCCCTCGGCCATCCCCGCCTATTCGCCACTGCTGTTGTGGACGGGCGTCGTGGTGATGCTGCTCGGTCTCTTTCTCACGCGCTGGAACAAGGCGTAGGTCCATGGCGAATATCAAGGTCGACGGCCAGCTCGTTGAAGTCCCCGATTACTTCACGCTGATGCAGGCAGCGGAAGCGGCGGGCGCCGAGATCCCGCGCTTCTGCTACCACGAGCGGCTGAGCGTTGCCGGCAATTGCCGCATGTGCCTGATCGAGGTCAAAGGCGGACCGCCGAAGCCGCAGGCGAGCTGCGCCATGGGCGTCAAGGACCTGCGTCCTGGCCCGAACGGCGAGCCGCCCGAGATTTTCACCAACACGCCGATGGTCAAGAAGGCCCGCGAAGGCGTGATGGAATTCCTGCTGATCAATCATCCGCTCGATTGCCCGATTTGCGACCAGGGCGGCGAGTGCGACCTGCAGGACCAGGCGATGGCCTATGGCGTCGACACCTCACGCTACGCCGAGAACAAGCGCGCCGTTGAAGACAAATATATGGGCCCCCTGGTCAAGACCTCGATGAACCGCTGCATCGCCTGCACGCGCTGCGTCCGGTTTACTACGGAAGTGGCGGGCGTCTCGGAAATGGGCCTCCTCGGTCGGGGCGAGGACGCCGAGATCACCACCTATCTCGAGCAGGCGTTGACCAGCGAGCTCTCGGGCAATGTGGTCGACCTCTGCCCGGTGGGCGCGCTCACCAGCAAGCCCTACGCGTTCATGGCGCGGCCTTGGGAACTCACCAAGACCGAATCCATCGACGTCATGGATGCCGTCGGCTCCAACATCCGCGTCGACAGCCGCGGCCGCGAGGTCATGCGCATCCTGCCGCGCGTCAACGACGCGGTGAACGAGGAGTGGATTTCCGACAAAACCCGTCACGTCTGGGACGGGCTCAAGACCCAGCGCCTCGACAAGCCCTATGTCCGCAAGGGCGGCAAACTGCAGGCGGCGAGCTGGGACGAGGCCTTCGCGGCGATTGCCAAGGCGATCAAGGCATCGGGCGGCGGCAACAAGGTCGGCGCCATCGCCGGCGATCTCGCGGCGGTAGAAGACATGTATGCGCTCAAGGCGCTGATGACTTCGCTTGGCTCGGGTATGACCGACGTGCGTCCGCCGATGTCCGGGATCGATCCCTCGATGCCGCGCTCGGCGTATCTCTTTAACCCCACCATTGCCGGCATCGAAGAAGCCGACGCGATCCTGATCATCGGTTCCAACCCGCGCAAGGAAGCGCCGGTGCTCAACGCCCGCCTCCGAAAGGTCTGGCGGACGCGCGGCATTCCGGTGGCGGTGGTGGGCGAGAATGCCGACCTGACCTTCCCCTACGAGTATCTGGGCGACGACCTCTCGATCCTCGGCAAGATCGCCGCGGGAGAGGGCTTTGGCGAAAAGCTCAAGGCTGCCAGCAAGCCGCTGGTGATCGTGGGCGAGGGGGCCGTGTCGCACGGGCACCTGTGGAGCAAGCAGCCGGGCCGCGACGTCATCGCGCTCGCCAGCAAGATCGCTACCATGGGCAGCCAGCTGGCCGAAGGCTGGAACGGCTACGCCATGCTGCACAATGCGGCCTCGCGCGTCGGCGGTCTCGACATCGGCTTTGTTCCGCATGACGGCGGCGTCTGCTCGGCCGACCAGGTCAAGGCGGCGGGCGAGGGCAAGCTCGACGTGCTGTTCCTCTTGGGCGCCGACGACTACGACACCAAGGGCATGGGCAAGGCGTTCGTCGTCTATGTCGGCACGCATGGCGATGCCGGTGCGCACCGCGCCGACGTCATCCTGCCGTCTGCCGCCTACACCGAGAAATCAGGCACCTACGTCAACACCGAGGGCCGGGTGCAGGTCGCCGAGCGCGCCGTGTTCCCGCCGGGCGAGGCCAAGGAAGACTGGGCGATTTTCCGCGCCCTCAGCGCCGTCATCGGCCAGCCGCTGCCGTTCAATTCGCTGCGGCAGCTGCGGACGGCGCTCTACGCCGAATTCCCGCATCTGGCGCAGATTGACCAGATCGTGCCGGCCGGGATCGACGGCGTGAAGAAACTGGCGGGCGCCGAGATCAAGACGCAGTCGGCCAAGCTGTTCTCGCCGATTTCCGATTTCTACCTGACCAACCCGATCGCGCGGGCCTCGGCGATCATGGCCGAATGCTCGCAGATGCATGCCGGTCTCAAGCAGGCGGCGGAGTAAGCCATGCAATTCGTCGTCGCGGCGCTCGACTATCTGCTCGGCATCCCGCTCTTCGGGTGGGGGACGCAGATCGGCTTTGTCTACAAAGGCCTGCTGTTCCTCGTCGCGCTCTTGATCTTCACCGCCTACATCCTGCTCGCCGATCGCAAGATCTGGGCCGCCGTGCAGGTGCGCCGCGGCCCCAACGTCGTCGGGCCGTTCGGTTTGCTGCAGTCGTTCGCCGACTTGCTCAAATTCGTGTTCAAGGAGCCGGTGATCCCGGCGAGCTCGGACAAGGTGCTGTTCCTCCTCGCGCCGCTGATCACCTCGGTGCTCGCGCTCAGCGCCTGGGTGGTGATCCCGCTCGATGCCGGCTGGGCCCTCGCCAACATCAATGTGGGCGTCCTCTACATCTTCGCCATCTCGTCGCTGGGCGTTTACGGCATCATCATCGCCGGCTGGTCGTCCAACAGCAAATACGCCTTCCTCGGCGCGCTGCGTTCGGCCGCGCAGATGGTGAGCTACGAGGTCTCGATCGGCTTTGTGATCATCACGGTGCTGCTCTGCGTCGGTTCGCTGAACCTCAGCGACATCGTCGTCGCGCAGAGCCAGATGGGCATCGCCTATGTGCTGGGCGTGCCGTGGCTCAGTTTCCTCAACTGGTTCTGGCTGCCGCTGTTTCCGATGTTCGTGGTGTTCTTCATCTCGTCGCTCGCCGAGACGAACCGCCCGCCCTTCGATCTGCCGGAAGCCGAATCGGAACTCGTCGCCGGCTTCATGGTGGAATACTCCTCGACCCCGTATCTGCTGTTCATGCTGGGCGAATACATCGCCATCCAGCTGATGTGCGCGATGACCGCCATCTTCTTTCTCGGCGGCTGGGCCTCGCCCATCGACCTGCCGCCCTTCACCTGGGTGCCGGGTTGGATCTGGTTCATTCTCAAGGTCTGCGCGGTGTTCTTCATGTTCGCCATGGTCAAGGCGTTCGTGCCTCGCTACCGCTATGACCAACTCATGCGTCTCGGCTGGAAGGTGTTTCTGCCCATCTCGCTGATCATGGTCGTGGTTGTTGCCGGCGTTCTGCAGTACACGGGCTGGGGCTGGCACGGAGGATCGATGTGATGGGTATGGTTCGCGTCCTCAACAGCCTGCTTCTGCGCGAGTTCGTCGCCGCATTTTTCCTGTCGATGCGGTATTTCTTCTCGCCCAAGAAGACCATCAACTACCCCTTCGAGAAGATGCCGTATTCGCCGCGGTTCCGCGGCGAGCATGCGCTGCGCCGCTATCCGAACGGCGAAGAGCGCTGCATCGCGTGCAAGCTCTGCGAGGCGATCTGCCCGGCGCAGGCCATCACTATCGAGGCCGGCCCGCGCCAGAACGACGGCACACGCCGCACGGTCCGCTACGACATCGACATGGTCAAATGCATCTATTGCGGCATGTGCCAGGAGGCCTGCCCGGTGGATGCGATCGTCGAGGGCCCGAACTTCGAATTCGCCACCGAGACGCGCGAAGAGCTCTACTTCAGCAAGGAGAGGCTGCTCTCGAATGGCGACCGCTGGGAACGCGAGCTGGCGCGCAACATCGCGCAAGACGCGCCGTACAGGTGAGATGAGATGACGCTCGCGCTCTTTTTCTTCTACGTCTTCTCGATCATCGCCGTCGCCTCGGCGCTGATGGTGATCGCCTCGCGCAATCCGGTGCACTCGGTGCTGTTCCTGATCTTGTGCTTCGTCAACGCCGCTGGCCTGTTCATGATCGCGGGGGCCGAGTTCCTCGCGCTGATCCTGATCGTCGTCTATGTGGGCGCGGTCGCGGTGCTGTTCCTGTTCGTCACCATGATGCTCGACGTCGACTTCGCGTCGCTGAGGACCAACATGCTGCAGTATGCGCCGATCGGCGTCGTGATCGGCGTGATCCTCCTTCTCGAGTTGCTGCTCGTGGGCGGCAGCTTCGTCATCTCGCCGACGACCAATGCGGTCGCCACGGTGCCGATCGACCAGACCATCGACAATACCCGCGCGCTCGGCCAGCTGCTCTATACACGCTACGTGTTCCTGTTCGAGGGCGCCGCCGCGGTGCTGCTCGTCGCCATGATCGGCGCCATCGTGCTGACGCTCCAGCATAAGCCCAACATCAAGCGCCAGAACGTCGGCCACCAGGTGTCGCGCAAGCGCAGCGAAGGCGTCGAGCTGGTCAAAGTCAAAACCGGGCAGGGGGTGTAAGCCATGTTGGCAGCAGCAGGCATCGGCCTCGGCCACTACCTCACCGTTGGAGCGATCCTGTTCACACTGGGCGTGTTCGGGATCTTCCTCAACCGCAAGAACATCATCATCATCCTGATGTCGGTCGAGCTGATCCTGCTCGCGGTGAACCTCAACTTCGTAGCGTTCTCGTCCCAGCTCGGCGATCTTGCCGGGCAGGTGTTTGCGCTGCTGATCCTCACCGTTGCCGCTGCTGAAGCGGCGATCGGCCTTGCCATCCTCGTCATCTTCTATCGCAACCGCGGCACCATCGCGGTCGAAGACGTCAATCAGCTCAAAGGCTAAGCCTCGTGATCCAGGCCATCGTATTCTTTCCGCTGATCGGCGCACTGATCGCAGGCTTGCTCGGCCGGGTCATCGGCCATCGCACCAGCGAGTACGTGACGACGGGCTTGCTCATCGTCGCGGC
>JANXSI010000415.1 GCA_025352765.1 Devosia sp.
ACATGACCCTGGAATCCGTCGCACAGTTGAGCGATGATCCTCTCGTCAGCTTGCCGGCAGTTCCCGCACGCTGACCAACCCGGCCCATGCCGGAAAGCGTCGAGGCACAGCCTCAGCTACACCACGTGTTGGGACACGATCTATTCGAGCCTCACCCAGTCGATCGGCTACAGGCAGGTGGCTTGCCTATCCGGCCGAAACTGCCTATATCGCGCACGCGTTCGGGACTTCCCCGGCGTAATTCACACGTGAAGCCGGCGCGCTGACACGACCCAAAAGGTCCAAGCGCTCCCACCGGTGACCCGAAAGGGCCGCAACTGCTTCACGGAGGCTCAACCGGTAAAGGAAACCATAGCCTATGGCCGTCCCAGACTTTTCCATGCGTCAGCTGCTCGAAGCCGGCGTCCACTTCGGTCACCAGTCGCACCGCTGGAACCCCAAGATGGAACGCTACATCTTCGGCGTGCGCAACGACATCCACATCCTCGACCTCGGCCAGACCGTGCCGCTCTTGCAGCGCGCGCTCCAGCTCGTCTCTGACACCGTCGCTGACGGCGGCCGCGTGCTGTTCGTGGGCACCAAGCGTCAGGCCGCGCCGCTCGTTGCCGAAGCTGCCCGCCAGTCGGCGCAGTATTTCGTCAATTCGCGCTGGCTCGGTGGCACGCTCACCAACTGGCAGACCATTTCGCAGTCGATCGCGCGCCTGCGCGTGCTCGAAGGCGCCGAAGCCGAAGGCGTGACCAAGAAGGAGCGCCTGCTCCTCGACCGTGAGCGCGAGCGTCTCGACCGCGACCTTGGCGGCATCAAGGACATGGGCAATCTTCCCAACCTCCTGTTCGTGATCGACACGAACAAGGAAGCCAATGCCATCAAGGAAGCCCGTCGCCTCCATATCCCGGTGATCGCGATCATCGACTCGAACTCCGATCCCGACACGGTGGATTTCCCGGTTCCGGGCAATGACGACGCCGCCCGCGCGCTCGAGCTCTACACCTCGCTCGTCGCCAAGGCAGCGATCGACGGCATTTCGCGCTCGTCGGCCGGCCGTGGTGCCGATCTCGGTGCGGCGGAAGTTGCTCCCGCCGAGCCGGTGCTCGAGGAATCGCCGGCAGCTGCCGGCTAATTCGCCAGCCTTCACGGCAGTTTCATTTTCTATCGATAGGCGCGGCCCGGTTTCCGGGTCGCATGAAAGGTGATCGAAATGTCAGTAACGGCACAGCAGGTCAAAGAACTCCGCGAGATGACCGGCGTGGGCATGATGGACTGCAAGAAGGCGCTGGCCGAGACCGGCGGCGACATGGAAGCCGCCATCGACTGGTTGCGCACGCGCGGCCTCGCCAAGGCAGCCAAGAAAGCCGGCCGCGTTGCGGCTGAAGGCCTCGTCGGCATCACGACCGAAGGCACCAAGGCGTCGATCGTCGAGGTCAATTCGGAGACCGACTTCGTCGCGCGCAACGAACAGTTCCAGGGCATTGTCGGCAATGTCGCCAAGCTCGCCGTCGAGGCCAATGGCGTCGTCGAAAAGCTCGCCGAGATGCCGTACCCCGGCACCGGCCGCTCGGTCACGGCCGAGCTCACGGATGCCATCGCCAAGATCGGCGAGAACATGAACCTCCGCCGCTCCGCGGTGATCGAGGTGACCGACGGCGTCATCGGCTCCTACGTCCACAACACGGTCAAGCCCGGTCTCGGCAAGCTCGGCGTCATCGTCGGCCTGCAGTCGACCGGCGACAAGAACGTGCTCGCCGCGCTCGGCAAGCAGATCGCCATGCACATCGCCAACACCAATCCGCTCTCGGTGTCGCCTGACGACATCGATCCGGCGGTGGTGGCCAAGGAGCGTGCGATCTTCACCGAGCAGGCCAAAGAATCGGGCAAGCCCGCCGAAGTCATCGCCAAGATGGTCGAGGGCCGTGTGCGCAAGTTCTTCGAGGAATCGACCCTCCTCGCCCAGGTCTTCGTGATCGACGGCGAGAGCAAGGTCGGCGACGTGGTCAAGAAGGCCGAGGCGGAAGCCGGCGCGCCGATCAAGGTGACGAGCTTTGTGCGCTATGCGCTGGGCGAAGGCATTGAAAAGGAAGTCACCGATTTCGCCGCGGAAGTCGCTGCGACCTCGGGTGTTCCGCAGCAGCCGACGCCGACAACCCCATAACGGGACTAAAAAATCTTCGGCCGGGCTGGTATCCAGCCCGGCCGAATGTCATCTAGGCTTTCGCGCCGCGGGAATCGTCCGCGGCCCCGTATTTTGAGGGGCGCCGAATGGCCGAAACCACCTACAAGCGCATCCTGCTGAAAGTCTCCGGCGAAGTCCTCGCTGGCGACCAGTCGTTTGGCATCGAGCCCAAATTCCTCAACGCCATGGCTGCCCAGGTGGTCGACGCCGCCAAGTCCGGCGTCCAGATCGCCATCGTCATCGGTGCCGGCAACATTTTTCGCGGCATGGCTGTCGCCGCGGAGGGAACCGATCGGGTCACTGCGGACCTTATGGGCATGCTCGGCACCGTCATCAATTCCCTTGCCCTCTCCAACGCCATCGCCCGCGGCGGCGTGAAGGCAAAAGTGTTCTCGGCGCTGACCATGCCGTCGGTCGCCGACAGCTTTACCGCCCGCGCCGCCAAGGCGGCGCTCGACGAGGGCTATGTCGTCGTCTGCGCCGGCGGCACCGGCAATCCGTTCTTTACGACCGATACCGCCGCGGCGCTGAAAGCGATCGAGCTCGAGTGCGACGTGCTGCTCAAGGGCACCAAGGTGGACGGCGTCTATACGTCGGACCCCAAGAAAAATCCGGACGCCAAGCGCTACGAGACCGTCAGTTACGACGAAGTCATCGCGCGCAACCTCAAGGTCATGGACACGGCCGCGTTCGCGCTTGCGCGCGACAATGGCCTGCCGATACTGGTCTACGCATTGGACGACAAAGAGGGGCTGATGGGCGTATTGAGCGGCAAGACCCGCTCGACCTTCGTCGGACTCGAGAAGAAATAGGAGTTTTCAATGGCCCAGATCCCGAGCTTTTCGCTCGATGACATGAAAGACCGTATGCAGAAGTCGATCGCCTCGCTGCGCGACGAACTGCAGGGCCTCAGGACCGGTCGTGCCAGCGCCAGCCTGCTCGAGCCGGTGATGGTCGAGGCGTATGGCACGCGCATGCCGCTCAACCAGATCGCGACTGTGACGGTGCCGGAATCGCGCATGCTGCTAGTGTCGGTCTGGGACCGCACCATGGCGCCGGCCGTCGACAAGGCGATCCGCAACTCGGGTCTCGGGCTCAATCCCTCGACCGAGGGTGCCACCATCCGCGTGCCGCTGCCCGACCTCAACGAGGAGCGCCGTCGCGAGTTGACCAAGGTGGCGCACACCTATTCGGAGGCCGCACGCGTCGCCATCCGCCATATCCGTCGCGACGGCATGGACCTGCTCAAGAAGCTCGAGAAGGATGGCCACATCAGCCAGGACGACGGGCGCCTCAAAGCCGACCTCGTGCAGAAGGCGACCGATGCCGCGATCTCCGATGTCGACACGGTGCTCGCCGCTAAGGAACGGGAAATCATGCAGGTTTAAGCTGCGTGTCGTTGGTCCGGCCCGGAGGAGGGCCCCTTATGTCCACTGAACCTGCATCGCAGCAGCGTACCGCGGCCCGGCCGGACCTGCGGATCCCGACGCATGTCGGGGTCATCATGGACGGCAATGGCCGTTGGGCGCAGGCCCGCGGCAAGCCGCGCACCGAGGGGCATGTGGCCGGCGTCAAGGCCCTGCGCGGGCTGGTCCAAAGCTGCATCGACTATGGAGTCGGGTACCTTACCGTGTTCAGCTTCTCGTCCGAGAACTGGAG